>JAFYRS010000050.1 GCA_017546845.1 Akkermansia sp. | reverse complement strand
TTCCCAGTCGGAGCGGGAATCGCCAATGGGCTCAATGGCCTTGTTGAGGCGCTGGATGCGGCCGGCTACGTTAATCATGGTGCCGTATTTTTCAGCGAAGGTCACGCCGGGCAGCACTACGTCTGCAGCCTTGGTGGTTTCGTTTTCGCTGTGGTGGATGACGAGCAGGTATTCAAGACCGGCGAGATCCTCGGCGGTGAAGCCGGCTTCCTCGGTGAGGTCTTCACCCAGCACAATCATGAAGCGGATGGTGTTGTTGCGCACGCCGCGGCGGATGTTGGCCAGGCCTGCGCCGGTCTTGCCCAGGATGAGCTTGGCGCCGTTGGTGTTCGGGTTGCGGTCGTCGCTCACCAGCAGGCCGTCGTTCTCACCCTTGCGGGGAACGATGTCCATCTTGGTGATGCCGAGCTGCTTGGAGAGGGCGCGCACCATGTAGAGTTCCTCATTGGTCATGCGGGCAGAGCAGATGAGGGCTGTTTCAGACGGGGCCATGCGGTGCAGCTGCTCCACAACCATGTTCAGGGTGACATCCCAGGTGGAGGGACGCTGGTCAGCCCCGGCGTCGGTCTTCACCAGCGGGGTGGTGATGCGGGTGGGGGCGTTGATGAACTTGTAGTTGAGGCGGTGGTCATCGGGCATCCAGCAGCTGTTCACAGCGTCGTTCTGGCGCGGGGTGATGCGGTATACCTGCTGCTCGCGGGTCCAGATGTTGATGTTGGTGCCAGTGCCGCAGTTCACATCGATGGTGGGTGTGCTCTTGAGGAACCACACGCGCATCTTGAAGCGGAAATCCTTGCTGGTCATGGCGCCCACGGGGCAGATGTCCACCACGTTCATGGAGTAGTTGCTGTCCAGCTGGGTGCCGGGGTAGCAGGCAATGGCATTGTGCGTGCCGCGGCCTACCACGCCAAGGACGTCCTGACCGGCAATCTCCTTCATGAAGCGCACGCAGCGGCGGCAGAGCACGCAGCGTTCCTGGTCAAGGTTCACGCGCGGGCCGATGGAGAGGTTCTTGCCCTTCTTGGTCTTTTCCTCGGTGAAGCGGTGGGTGCCGCTGCCGTAGTCGGTGGTGTATTCCTGGAGCTTGCATTCACCGGCCTGGTCGCAGATGGGGCAGTCCAGCGGGTGGTTGGAGAGCAGGAATTCCAGCACGCCGCGGCGGGCTTCCTCGGTGAGCTTGCCGGTGGTGCGGATGCCCATGTTCTCGGCCACGGTGTTGGCGCAGGCAATGATGGCGCGGGGCATCCAGCTGATGGGCAGGTAGCCGTCGTCACCATACTGCGGGGTGGCACCGGGAGCCAGGCGGGCGGGCATGCCTTGCTCTACAAGGCACATGCGGCAGGAGCCGGCAACGGAAAGTTTGGGGTGGTAGCAGAAGCAGGGTACATGCGCGCCTACGGAGTTGCAGGCGTCTGCAATGCGCGTTCCCTTGGGGAAGCGGTACCATTTGCCGTTAATCTGGACGTTCACCTTGCCTTCGGCAGCGGCGGCGTCTTTCGGCAGAATTGCGGGGGGTGTACTCATCTTGATTCAGTAAAAGGGTTTAGTCTTCGCGGGTGAGGAACTTGCGAGCCTCCTTGGATTCTTCAGAGTGCGGCTTGAGCGCGTTGATGGGCTTGGTGAGCGCCAGGAACTCCTCACGGAACTTGGTCACAAATGCCTGGGTGGGCCAGGAGCAGGCTTCGCCGAAGGCGCAGACGGTGCGTCCGCAGATGTTGTCGGCCACGCTCTTGAGCAGGTCCACGTCCTCGGGAGAGCCCTTGCCCTCGCAGATGCGGGTGGAGAGCTTGAGCATCCAGGGGTTGCCTTCGCGGCAGGGGGAGCACTGGCCGCAGGATTCCCAGGCGTAGAAACGGTTGAGGTTGTTGAGCATCTTGGGCATACTGCGGCTGTCGTCCATGACGATGATGCCGCCGGAGCCGCTCATGGAGCCGTGCTGGGCAATGCTGTCCAGATCCAGCGGTACATCAAAGATGCTCATGGCGCGCACGGAGCCGTCGCTGTTGCGGCCTTTGAGCACCTCGTCGCAGCGCATGACCTTGGCAGATGCACCACCGGGAATGATGGCCTTGAACTTGCGGCCACGCTTCGGGCCACCGCACACATCGTACAGCAGCTCTCCAAAGGTCATGGAACCGGAGATGATTTCGTAGTAGCCCGGGCGCTTCACGTCGCCGGAAACACCGATGATACGCGTGCCGGGGGAGCGCTGGGCACCCTCTGCGGCGTAGGCTTCGCCACCGCGCATGAGCACCTGGCGCACCTGGCAGAGGGATTCCACGTTGTTCACAATGGTGGGGCAGCCATACAGACCAATGGCGGCGGGGAAGAAGGGCGGCTTGATGCGCGGATACGGGCGCACGCCTTCAATGGAGTTGATGAGGCCGGTTTCTTCACCGCAGATGTAGGCACCGGCGCCGCGGTGCAGAATGATTTTGAGGTCGTAACCCTTGCCGAGGATGTTTTCACCAAGGAAGCCGGCTTCCTCTGCCTCCTTGAGGGCCTTCTGCATAATCTTGGCAGCCTCGGGGAATTCCTCGCGCATGTAGATGACACCGTAGTGCGCCTGCACGGCGTAGCAGGCAATAATCATGCCTTCGATGAGCTGGTGCGGGTCCTGGTGCACCACGAAGCGGTCCTTGAAGGTACCGGGTTCGGATTCGTCGCAGTTGCAGACCACGTAGACGGGCTTGGTGTTACCCTTGGGGATGAAGGTCCACTTCACGCCAGTGGGGAAACCTGCGCCGCCGCGGCCGCGCAGCCCGCTCTTCTTCACCTCCTCGGTGACGGCGGCGGGCTCCATTTCCATGGCCTTCTTGAGGGTTTCGTAACCGCCATCCTTGATGAAGCACTTGATGGAGGGGTCATACCCCTTGCGGTCGATGTTGCGGAAAATACGGCGTGTCTCGCGCGGATGCGGTTCCTTGCCGGGTTTGTAGGTGATTTCGCTCATGGTTCGCTAATGGGGGTTACTGCTTGGGCTGATATTTGGCGATAATCTCGTCAATCTTCTTGGTGGTCACCTGGGAGTAGAGCACTTCGTTGAGCATGACGTTCGGACCAAAACCGCAGTTGGCCAGACATTCCACCGGTTCCACGCTGAAAAGGCCATCCGGGCTTACCAGCATGGATTCTTCATCGCTCATGTCGGCGTAGTTCACGCCAATCTTCTCGCAGATGTAGGGGATGAGCTCCTCACCGCCAGAAAGGGAGCAGGCGATGGTGCGGCACACGCGGAAATGGTACTTGCCCGGGCACATGGTGTGGATGCCGGGGTAGAAGGTGACGATGCCGGCCACGTGGATGGGGGTGCTGTTGCACATTTCAGCAATCCAGGGCATGGCGTCGGCGCAGATGTAGCCGAACTTTTCCTGCACCAGGTGGATGATGGGCAGCACGGCGGACTGTTCCTTTCCTTCCGGGTACTGGGCAACGAGCGCCTGGGCTTCTTTCACCAGACCGGGGGTTACCTTGAACTTCGGGAAATGCTGCTCACCGGGGGACGGCTTGGCTGCCGTGATGGCATCAATCGCGTTGGGGGTATCAGACATGATAATTGCTTTCGTTGTCAGAGAGTTTCAGAGAATCGGTTTAGCGGTCGCATTCGCCCTGCACGAAGTCGAAGGAGCCGAGGATGGCGCCTACGTCGCTCACCAGGTGGCCGGGCAGCAGCTCGGGCAGGATGGAAAGCGTGCAGTAGGAGGGGCTGCGCATCTTGAGGCGGTTGGCGATGCCGCCACCCTGCGAATCCAGGAAGAAGCCCAGTTCACCCTTCGGGTTTTCTGCCGCGAAGTATACCTGGCCGGCCGGGGCGTTCACACATTCGGTGGTCACCATGAACTGGCGGATGAGTTCTTCAATGCCCTGCATGGCGTCGGCCTTCTTAGGCAGGATGCCCTTGTCCAGCTGCACCCAGATGGGGCCGCCGGGCATGGTGGCAATCACCTGGCGGATGATGCGTACGGACTGGCGGATTTCTTCCATGCGTACCTGGAAGCGGGCGTAGCAGTCGCCTTCCTCTGCCACGGGTACGTCGAATTCATACTTCTCGTAGCCCAGGTAGGGGTTGGTCTTGCGCAGGTCGCGGTTCACGCCGCTGGCGCGCAGGTTGTTGCCGGTCATGCCGTTCTGCAGGGCCATTTCCTTGGTGATGACACCAACGCCCACCAGACGGTCGATGAAAATCTTGTTGTGCAGCAGAAGCTTCTCCATTTCATCCACGGTGCGCAGGGCGCTGTCGCAGAAGTCGAGGATCTGCTTTTCGATGCCCTTGGGCAGGTCGCGGGTCATGCCGCCGATGCGGGTGTAGCTGGAGGTGAAGCGTGCTCCGCAAATCTGTTCGTAGAGGTTATGAACGCGTTCCTTTTCTTCGAATGCATAGAGGAAGGCGGTCATGGCGCCGGTGTCCATGGCGTATACGCCTGTGCCCAGGAAGCAGGAGGAAATGCGGGAAAGTTCGCAGCAGAGCACGCGGATGGCCTGGCCGCGCTCCGGCAGCTCCCAGCCCAGCAGTTTTTCCACTGCGCAGGCGTAGGCAATGTTGTTGCTCATGGGGGCGAGGTAGTCCATGCGGTCCGTGTAGGTCACGAACTGGTTGTAATGGCAGTTCTCGGCAATCTTCTCCATGCCGCGGTGCAGGTACCCGATGACCGGGTCGCAGGATACAATCTCCTCACCGTCAATGACCAGCTTCAGGCGGAGTACGCCGTGGGTAGCCGGGTGAGAGGGGCCTACGTTCAGGGTTACCAGCTCGCCGCGGTCATCTGCATCGTTCTTCAGATAATCCATCGTAGCGCTCGCTACATCAGGCACTTGTATAAATTTTGTCGTGTTCATAACCTGGGAATACGGGGCCACCTGCGGCCACAGTTACGCGTAGACATTAAACACTTTTCTGTTGTAAAGTGCAAGCCTAAAGTCGCCTCCGGGCGCGATTATTGCGCGCGTGAATGCTGGTTAGTAATGCCTAACAAATGGGCGTATTTTGATTTAAGTCACGCTTGCTGCTTGAAATCGGGGCGGGCAGGGGTATGATGTACGTATGAATGCAGTAACAGCAGAGCAGCTTGAAATGGTGCGCCAGTGGGCAGCGCAGGGTGTGGATTTGAACGGGATTCAGAAGCTCCTGGCAAGCGAATGCGGGGTGCACATGACGTATATGGATGTGCGTTTCCTGCTGCTGGACCACGGCATTGAGATTGCCACGGTGGCGGCGCCTGAGCCGGAGAAGAAGGAAGAGACGACACCGGCCCCGGAGCCGGCGCCTTCTCCTGCAGCTGCGGGGAATAAGCCGATGGTGACGCTGGATGAGCTGATGCTGCCCGGAACCCTTATTTCCGGCAAGGTGCAGTTTGCTTCCGGAACGAAGGGCGGCTGGCAGATTGACCAGATGGGGCGCTTTGCGTGGAACTCGCTGGAGGGGCAGCCTACTCCGGAGGAATTGCAGGCTTTCCAGATGGAATTGACTCAGATTCTGAGCCGAGCCTGATTTAGGTTTGTTTTTTGAAACAGAAAGAACCCCGGCGGTGCACCTGCCGGGGTTCTTTGTTAAACGGGTTGCTCAGCCTGCTTAGTTGCTGGAGGAGCGGCAGTAGTTATACTTGCTCTGGAAACCGAGTTCCTCGGGGAATTCGGAGAAACCACTCCACACGTTGTATTCCTTGAGACCGCTGCGACCGCAGGAATCCTCGTAGCAGGGCTTGTAGGTGCACTTGTAGGTGGGAGCCCAGAAGGTGACGAGCTCGTAGAAACCGTAGCCGATGCGGGTGAACGTGCGGCCGATGCCGTCCACAACACCAACGGAGAAGCCTGCGTTGTTGCCTTCTGCTTCATTCCAGCGAATCATGGTGGTGGGGATTTCCTCTACAGCGAAGAGGATGTTGCTGATGGCACGACCCAGCTTGCGGGTGGCTGTGTACTCTGAGGCAGGAGGAGCCTGAATGTCGGCATACGTCGTGCCGGCCAGAGCCAAGAGAATTGTAGAAAGGAGTAAGCGCTTCATGACGCAATCACAAATACCATATCATTTCATCTGCTGCAAGCAAAAAGTACATTTTTTGCCGTGCCTGGTGCAAAATTATGGTAAAAGTCCGGAAATATCGGTCTGTGTTTCCTCATCGGTGAGGTAGCAGCCGGGGTCGGAGCCATACCAATGACCGTTGGCGAACGCTGCGCGGGTGCGGAAACCGCCGCCGCAGAGCGCAAAGTGCCTGCAGGTGGCGCAGCGGCCACTGAGTTTCTGCTGTCGCTCCAGCGGGTTCTCGCTGCCGCGCAGTTCACGCAGTACCTCGGCAGAGGGTTCGTTGGCCGCTTCCCATACATCGGAGAATTTCTGGGTTTTGACATTACCCAGGGTGATTCCCTGCCAGAACTGGTCGGGGTGGATGTTGCCCTGGGTGTCGATATTGGCTATACCCCGGCCGGAGCTGTTGGCGCCGCCGCCGTTCCAGGTGAGCAGGCGCAGGGTTTCCTTGGCCAGGGGGTGGCCTTCGCGCAGCTGGCGCAGCAGGAGGTATACGCCATCTGCCGGCTGGGTTACGGTGAGCAGCTCGCGGGTCTGCCCGGCGGCGTGCCAGGACTCTGCACGGGCGATGAGCATGTCGAGCGCCGCGCGGGCTTCCTCGGGCTTGAGGCTGGCAACGTCTACGCCGCGGCCGGTGGGTACCAGGTGGTAGAAACAGACACGCTGAATTCCCTCCTGCTCGATGAAGTTGAGAATCTGCTCCATGCTCTGCACGTTGTTGCGGGTGAGAGTGAGGCGCAGGCCGGTTTTCTGTCCGACTTCCTCACAGAGCTTGAAGCCGCGGATGGCGCCGTCGAATGCTCCTTTAACGCCGCGGAACTGGTCATGCACGGCGCCGATGCCGTCCAGCGAGATGCCGACATACGCCACGCCCAGGTCCTTGAACATGCGGGCGTATTCCGAGGTGATGCGGGTGCCGTTGGTGGAAATGGTCACCTTGAGCCCCTTATCGGTGGCGCGCTGGAGAATCTGCGGCAGCTGCGGGTGCAGCAGGGGCTCGCCGCCGGAGAGGAGCAGGGCGTTGACCTTGTATTCTGCCAGGTCATCAATGACGGCGCAGCATTGCTCCCAGGTCAGTTCTCCGGCGTAGCGCTCGGCGTGCGAATCTGCATAGCAATGCACGCAGCGCAGGTTGCAGGTGCGGGTGATGTTCCACACAACGATGGGCTTGCGCACGCGGGAGGAGGCCGGAAGACAGGCGGCTGTGCTGCTGTGGGGGTGCTGCATGCCGCTTTCCTGACCGTAGCGGATGTGGTCTGCCGGCTGGGCGGCACCTGTCCAGAGTTTGGTGATGTTGATCATGACTGAGGTGCGTTGTTGCGCAGTGCTGCGGGAATATAGTTGCAAAGAGGTTCGGCGGCCATCATATCGGCACCGCTGCCGTAGGCGCGTGCCCGGGAACCGCCACACACGCGGCGGTATTCGCACACACCGCATTTACCGCCCAGCGCATCGTCATTGCGGAGTTGTACGAAGAGCGGGTGCGAGCGGTAGATTTCTGCCAGATTGTCGGTGCGCACGTTGCCCGCGGTGAGGGGAAGGAATCCGCTCGGCTGGATTTCGCCTGTGTGCGAGATGAAGAGAACCCCCTTGCCGTCGCGGGTGGGTACCAGGTGGCGCGGCGCGGGAGCCCCGGCAGATTTTGCGGCCTGCATCATGGCGCGGCGGTAGTGGTGCCCCTCGGTGGTCTTGATGGCAAAGGGTAGCTCGTTGCGCAGCTCCAGCAGGCGCTTCCAGAGATGCTCCAGCTCATCGGCCGTGGGGAGCTCGTCCATGGTGGCGCGGCCTGTGGGCACCAGCAGGAATACGCTCCATACATCTGGCTGAATCTGCTTGAGCAGCTCGACAAAGCCATCCAGCTCCGGCAGGGTGGTGCGGGATATGGTGGTGTTGATTTGCAGCTGGATGCCGGCTTCCCTGGCCAGACGGGCGGCTTGCAGGGTACGTTCGAAGGTGTGCGGCACGCCGCGGAACGCATCGTGCGTTTCCTGAGTGGCGCCATCCAGGCTCAGGCTGAGGCTGACCACGCCTGCGGCGCGCAGTTTGTGGAAATCGGTGTTGATGAGGCGGTGGGTGGCGGCCGGGCTGAGCGCTACGCGCAGTCCTTTGGCCGCAGCGCGCTCAATGATGTCGAAGATGTCGCGTCGCATCATGGGGTCGCCGCCGGTGAGAACGAGCATGGGGGGGGCAAGCTCTGCGATGGTGTCTACCAGCGCCATGGCTTCCTCGTGGTTCAACTCCTGCGGGTGCGCCTGGGGCTGGGCTATGGCGCGGCAATGCCGGCACGCCAGAGCACACGCCCGCGTCACCTCCCAGAAGAGGATGAAAGGGCGTTCGGCAAAATTGCACATGGGTGGGTGTTTTGGCGCGGTCACGCGCGCATTGTACACACTCGTGCTCATATTGGCAAGCTGTATTTAGGACAGTCAACCCGGAATCTGACAGCATTTTTTTTAAATATGTGACAAAAAACTTGACACTTACTCACAATTGCTGTATCTTGCCTGCCCGTTCCCGGACAATTTATCAACAACGAAAGAAATATCATGCGTTCCGTATCTGTACGTAAAGGTGAACCGATCGACCGCGCTCTGAAGCGCCTTAAGACCAAGCTTGACACTGAGGGTATCCTCGAGGAGATGCGCCGTCGTCGCGCTTTTGAGAGCCCCATGGATGAGAAGCGCCGCAAGGCTCGCTCCGCCAGCAAGCGTAACAAGGTGAAGTGGCACTTCACCAACAAGGAGGAGATTCCGGCTGCTGCCGTGACCCCCGCTGCTGTTGAAGCCTGATCCCATTTGTTCGGGAAGTTTTTAGGAGAAGGGTAACCCACTGGGTTGCCCTTCTTTGCTTGTTATGTGGATTTTGTCAGCTTGCGCGGGTGGGCTTGCGGGCTGGCCGTTTATCTGGTATGATGCCGCGCATGGCGGAAGCAAAATCCATGAAGAGACTGACGGAGAGTGTGCCAGGGAGTCTGGCGGGCTGGTTGCTGGCGTTGCTGTGGTTGTTTTCCTTGTCCGGGGTGGATTCCACTGCCTTCAGTGCTTTTCCTGTCTGTGTGGTGTTGCTGGTGGTTTCGGTTCTGGTGGCGGGGTGTTTGCTTCTGGGGTATCGTGTGGTGCGGCTGAGTGTGCTGGGGTGGTGTTCTCTGGCGGCGGGTGGGTATTTTTTGTGCCGCTGTCTGAATAGCTATGCCGTAGTGGAATCCTGGGGGGAGTCTGCGCTGATAGTCGGGGCTGCGGTTTATTATGTGGCGGGGGTGTATGTGGCCCAGAATAAGCGGTATTCCGGGGTGTTGTGCGTTATGCTGGCTGCATTGGTGCTGAGCATACTGGCCTGGTGGGCTGTGCAGCAACCCTGGTTCAGTCTGGAATGGACGGGACGAGCCACTTATACGCCCGAAGGAAAGAATGCGGTGCCCATGGCTCTGCTGGTGTATAAGAACTTTGCTGGTTTTTTCTTTATTGCGGGCGGTGTGGCTCTGGGAGGCTGGGCCTTGTGGGCACAACGCGGGATTAAATCAGTTCTTTTGTCTGCGGTGGCTGTATTGGCTGTTGCAGTGTCGTTTTTTTGCAGTACCCGGGCTCCGCTTTTTCTGGCTCCGATAGCGCTTCTGGGGTTGTGGGTGTTTGATGTGCTGGTGCGGTTGTATTCCGGACAGAAAATAGGCGGAGTGAGTTATGTAATCGGTGTTGTTTTTGGGATTCTGCTCCTGGTGGGAGTTTATGATTTCTTCTTCGGCAGGACAATGTCTGCGTTTTTTGATGGTACTGATTCGCACGGCCGGTACGCCTTGTGGTCTGCGGTTTGCGAGGTGTTGCCGAATGCTCCGGTCTGGGGGTGTGGCGCTGCATCGGTCCAATGGGAGACGATTCCGTTTCACAGAGGGACTCATCTGGCAAATCTGGCCCATAACGAGTATCTGCAGGTCTGGGCGGATTATGGTATAATTGGTCTGGGCTGTATGCTGACTATCATTGTCTGGCATGTGGTCGCGGGGTTGCGTTGCGTGGCGTCCGATAAAATTTCAGTTGAACGGCGGGCTTTGACGGCGGTTTCATTGCTGCTGCTGGTTTTTGTTTCTGCTTACGCAACGGCAGATTTTCCCTGGCACTCCTTTGCGTTGGTTGGAATGTCTGCGTTTTCCTGCGGGGTGCTATCTTCTCCGTTCCCGTATGTGCGGGATGCTCATAAATGGAGTTCTTCATCGCAGCCGCCAGTGGTGGGGGTGCGTGCTCAGGGGAAGCCTGGTGCGTTGCTCCTGCTGGTGCTCGCTCTGGGGTGCGGTTTCTGGTGTGTATGGCTGGGGGAGAAACTATACCCTGTCTGGCATAGCCAGTGGGAATATAACCGCCTCAGTACCGGAGATGGGGACCCGTATGCCCACAAACGCAGGGAGCTGATAGCGGGATTGTTGCCCGGGTATCCGGATTCTGCGCTGATGGATACTTACTTCTTGCTGCCTGCGTATAACACAGATTGGCGTGAGCGTGAGCGCTTGTTGTGGATTGCGCTGGAGGCGAACCCTAAGCAGATGTTTGTGGTTTCCATGCTGGCGGAGGTGCTGGGTAAACAGAAGCGGTATGCGGATGCTGAGCAACTGCTGCGCGAAAAGTATACAGAGGCCGGTCTTCAGGTTTCCGGATTGCATAACTGGCCTGGTGTATATGCGTATAATCTGTTGATGTGGGCTCGCGAGGATATGAAACGGCAGCAATACGGCCTGGCTTTGTCAAAAATGCAGTATGTGCTGAAAATTCATCAATGGAAACGTGTTCAATTTGGAATTCTAAGGAATCACAGGGAAAACAAAGGCCGTGAGAAAACCAGAATCAAGCCTTGGCTGGATGATGTGATTCGGGGTTGCAAGCGTGATGTGCGTATGATGGAGCTGCTGCAGGTGCAGCCGGATGATAGCTGGCGCGAGCCTCTGACTCCCGGTGGAATACCTTCCCTTTATTCCTCAATTGTTGATAAAACACAGCAGAAATGAAAAAAATAACCCCTGAAAGAGTTTTCCGCTTGCAAAAGCAGAAAAAAAATGCAATATAAGAAGAAATCCGCGTTAGCGGCACCAGACTTTACTGACGTTATGAGTACTCCTCCTCTTCCTCCGACTCCTCCGCGCCCCGTTCCTCCTACGGCTCCTGTTCCTCCTGTAGCCCCGCGTCCTGTGCCGCCCGTAGCCCCGCGTCCTGCTGCGCCCACGACTCCGGTTGCTCCGTCTGCTCCTGTTCCTCCGCGTCCCGCAGCTGCTACTGTGCCGTTGGCCCCTTCTGCACCGGCTCGTCCTGCAGCCCCTGTCGCACCCGCTGCTCCTGCGGCTCCGGTTCGTCCTGCGGCTCCGGTGCCCC
>JAFYRS010000049.1 GCA_017546845.1 Akkermansia sp. | reverse complement strand
GTATCAAAATCCAGCTGCACCTTGCCACCGCCCAGGTGGGTGCAGGTGGCAGGCACGGCAGCGGCGCGGTAGCGCGGCTGGGCCATCACGCGCTCCGGCAGCGGTGCCAGGGTATTGGAAATGCTGCCGACAATGGCGCGTCGGGTGTAAAGGCCGGGGGTTTCCTGCCCCTCATAGCCCAGAATGAGGCGGTTGCGTTCCAGGTCTTTCCCCACGACCACATAGGCCACCCCCTCGCGCGGAGATGCCACATGGTGTCCCTTGCGCTGCCCCATGGTGAAGAGGTGCAGGCCATCGTGCCGGCCAAGCTTGCGGCCGTTGATGTCCACGATATCGCCAGGATTATCCGGCAGGTAGTGGCGCAGAAAATCGCTCATCTTGACCTGGCCGATGAAGCAGATACCCTGGGAGTCCTTTTTCTCTGCATTGGGCAGGTTGAAACGGCGGGCAATCTCGCGCACCTGGGGTTTGGTGATGCCGCCCACGGGGAAAACCGCATGCGCCACCTG
This sequence comes from Akkermansia sp., assembly GCA_017546845.1. Lineage (GTDB taxonomy): Bacteria > Verrucomicrobiota > Verrucomicrobiia > Verrucomicrobiales > Akkermansiaceae > Akkermansia. The sequence goes on along the minus strand of JAFYRS010000049.1, from coordinate 8,590 downwards.
CTCCGGCCGCATGAGGGCCAGGAAGTAGGACTGGTCCTTATTCTCATCTGCCCCGCGCAGGATGTAGCTCCCCTCACCGGGCACATCAAGCCGCTGGGCATAGTGCCCGGTGGCCACGCCGGAGAACCCCTGCTCCAGCGCGTAGTCCAGCAGCACGCCGAACTTCATCTCGCGGTTGCAGAGCACATCCGGATTCGGGGTGGAGCCGTTGCGGTAGCCCTCAATCAGGTAATGGACAATGCGCTGGCGGTATTGCTCGATGAGATCCACCACGCGGAACTCGATACCGAGCTTGCGGCAGACCCCCAGGGCATCTTCAATATCGCGCTCCCAGGGGCATTCGCCGGGGATATTTTCCTCATTGACCCAGTTTTTCATGTAGGCAGCCACCACCTCATGCCCCTGCTCTACCAGCAGGGCAGCGGCTGCGGCACTGTCTACACCGCCACTCAGGGCTGTAAGGATACGGGCCATCCGGGCGCCTGAAAATAATCAGATAAACGGGGAGTTACTTCTCCTCATTCTTGAGAGGAGAGGGAGGCAGCTCAGGCTGAGGCTCCACAACACCCTGGCGCGCAAGGCCACTGAGCATGCCCTGCAGAGCCTGCACAATGAAACCGCTGCGGTCTATGCGGTTGTAACGGCAGAGGATTTCCATCTCTTCGAGCAGGTCATCCGGGCAACGGAACGATATAGTACGAGTATTCATAGTTTGCTGTGGGTTATGCTAGCAGATGCAACGGGGTATTTCAAGGGCAATCTTGCGGCAGCACTTATCTCTCTGCCCAGTCCACCTCGATTTTTTCCACCTGCCCCTGCTTGTTCTCATAAAGAACGTAACCATTCTCCACGCCGAAACGGTGCACTTCCATGGTCACTTTCACATCGAAACAGCAGTAGCGGGCAATATCCAGCACCTTCTGCACATCTCCCGTCTTTTCATATTCAGCCCACCATTTGAGCGCATCCGTCCCTTCGGCGGTCTTGGAATTACCACCCAGCGTCACTTTGGCCACCGAATCCAGCTTGAGGCGGTGCCCCAGACGCGCGGTCAGGTCTGAACAAAGGTCGAGGTTATGGGTCACATCGGCCACGGTCCAGAAGGTGAAGGCCTGCAGCACGCCGTAGTCAAAGTTCACATGGTTGTAGCCCACCACCAGGTCTGCCATGCGCAGCTCCTCAATCAGCTCTTCCATGCGGTCCTCAGTGTAGATGTGGTAGGCATTATCGCGGGTGGAGAATGTTACCGCCACGGAGACCCCCATCTTGGCAGTCTCATGCCAGCCACCGACCTCGGCAGCAGAACGGCGGGTTTCCAGATCAAAATAGACGATATTCTTCATAACTGACCAACAGGCAGAGTGCGCCGCAGCCCTTCGTAGAGCACGATGGCGATGGATGTGGAAAGATTCAGCGAGCGGGCCCGCTCACCCGGCATGGGGATGCGCAGGGCTGTTTCCGGATGGGCCTCAATCCACCGCTCCGGAAGGCCCTTGGATTCCGGGCCGAACACCAGGTAATCGCCATCCTGCAGCGGCAGGGCGGCATCCCAGATGCTGTGCGTGGCCTTGGTGGAAAGATACCAGAAACGCGCGCCCGGAGCGGCTGCGGCCTCCAGTTCCTCCAGCGAATCCCAGAGCTGCAAATCCACATGCTTCCAGTAATCCAGCCCGGTGCGGCGCACATGCTTTTCATCCAGGCTGAAGCCCAGCGGCTTGATGAGATGCAGGCGGGCATCCGTAGCCACGGCCAGGCGGCCTGCCGCACCGGTATTGTGCGGAATCTCGGGATGAAAAAGGACGATGTGGAACATGTTTACTTAGCGCCCTTGCGGAACAGCACCGCCGGAATGGTGCGGAAGAAGAGTTTGACATCCAGCCAGAGGCTCCACTCGTCGATATAGCGAAGGTCTTTGTTCACCATGTTATCGAAGTCACCGTTATCACTGCGGTCCTCAATCTGCCAGAAGCAGGTGAGACCGGGTTTCACGCTCAGACGGCGGCGGTGTTCAATCTTAGGAAATGCCTCTGTCTCATACACCGGCAGGGGGCGCGGCCCCACGATGCTCATATCACCGCTCAGGATATTGAGCAGCTGGGGAAGTTCATCAATAGAGGTCTTGCGGATGAAATGCCCGAACTTGAAGATGCGGGGGTCATTGGTCAGCTTGAAGATAGGCCCGTTCATCTCATTGCCGTACTTGGCCTTCACTTCCTCCAGACGCGCCTCGGCATCCACATACATGGAACGGAACTTCCACATGTGGAACACACGCCCATACACCCCGGAGCGACGCTGACGGAAAAACACCGGACCCTTGGGGTCGCTCAGCTTGATGCCCACGGCTGCCACCACCCAGAGCGGAGACGAGCACAACAGGATAATCAACGCCACAACCCGGTCCATAGCCGCCTTGATTGCGCGGGACCACGAACAGACAGGCGTGGAGCACAGCACCAGCATGCGGGCATCGCCCACTTCATTGATATCGGCCCGCAAGCTTGTGCCCATGCGGTTACCCAATATCATATTCACATCAATACCCTGCACTTCGCACTGGTAAATGATATCCTCGAACGTGTGGTGCGCCGCCAGACCGCCAAATACATACAAGCCGTTCACGCTGTGCTCCTCAATGAGCTTCTGCACCTGGGCCTCATTACCCTCACCGGGCTCGATGCGCCCCACAACGTTGAAGTTCCGGGTCCAATACTCCGGGAGAGCGGCCCAGCCCTTCTCCATCGCCTCTGCCGTGCCGGCCAGAATAACCTGGCGACGCAGTTCCTCCGCACGGCTGGAATGCAGGTAATACCACCGCACCAGCAGATAACGCAGGAATACAACCAGCGATATTCCCAGCAGATTCACCAACAGAAGCAGGCTGTAGTAGGACGATGTTTCTTCCAGCGCCAGATAAAGCCCGATACCGCAGAGATAGTACACCGCAAAGCTCAGAATCTGTTTCAATGCATTGCCGACTCGCTGCAGGTTCCGCTTATGGTAAAAACCCACATGGCGGAGAATAACCGGCACGGCAACCAGCGCTGCGCCAGCCAGGAACGGCGATGCGGTCAGGAGATTAAGGAATTCCTGCGGAGTGTGCCCCTGTCCTTTCACCACGGCATTGGTCACATAAGGCGAACAACAGGCAAAAAGGCTCGCGAGAACAAAATCCACACACGGATACAGGCAGCGATGATAAAATTTACTTCTCCGGGTCATAAGCTCGGCGCGTATACTACCACCAATCAGCCCTCCTAACAAGCAAAATCCCGAAAATATCTTTTTACTTGAAAGACAAAGGGGATTTCTGTAGTATACATTTCGTATGAACTTGCTTAAAAGCATGACGGCAATGATTGCAATGACCGGAGCCCTCGCCATGGGGCAGAATGCGTACACACCGCATCCGGACTGGGAAAACCCGCAGAACCTTTCACAAGGCCGCGAGGAAGCCCGCGCATTCTATGTACCGTTCGCCAACCGTGATGAAGCATTGAAAGGCCACCGTAAGGATTCCTCACTTGTTCTTTCTCTGAATGGCAACTGGAAATTCCGCTGGTCTCCCAGCCCGGAAACCCGCCCGCTTGATTTTTACAAGCCCGAAACCGACATCAGCAACTGGGCGGAGATTGATGTGCCCAGCAACTGGCAGATGCGCGGCTACGGAACCCCGATTTACAGCAACCAGCGCTACACCTTTGTGCGCGACTGGCCGCGCGTGATGACCAAGCCCCGCAACAAGGACGAGGAGCGCTACACCACCCCCGCCACCGAGCCGAATGCCGTGGGCAGCTACCGCCGCGATATCGAGCTGCCCGCCGATTGGAACGGGCGCGAGGTCTTCATCCGCTTCGACGGCGTGGATTCCTTCTTCTACCTCTGGGTCAACGGCCACAAGGTAGGTTTCTCCAAGGACAGCCGCACCGCCGCTGTCTTTGACATCACCCCCTATGTACAGCCCGGCAAGAACGTGATTGCCGCCGAGGTGTACCGCTACAGCGACGGCTCCTACCTGGAATGCCAGGACATGTGGCGTCTCTCCGGCATCTTCCGCGATGTGTACATGTACACCACCCCCAAGGTGCAGATCCGCGATTTCTTTGTCCACACCGACTTTGACGGCGCACCCGGCAAGAAGGATTACAGCAACAGCAAGCTGAGCATCGAGGTGAACGTGGATAACCGCAGCACCGCTGCCAGCACCACCACCGTGCAGGGCGAACTCATCGACGCCGCAGGCAAGACCGTGGCCACCATGAGCAGCACCCCGCTCAACATTGCCCCCGGTGCCGAGGTGCAGACCACCCTGGCCGCCACCATCACCAACCCGGCTCTCTGGAGTGCCGAAAAACCCAACCTGTACCGCCTGCTGCTCACCCTGAAGAATGAGCAGGGCGAAATCACCGAAACGCTTTCCCGCAAGATTGGTTTCCGCGATGTGCAGCTGGTAGACGGCCGCTTCCTGGTGAACGGCATGCCGGTGAAGCTCAAGGGCGTGAACCGCCACGAAAGCCAGCACGCCAACGGCCACACCGTGACCGAGGAGGAGTGCTACCAGGAGCTGCTCATCATGAAGCGAGGCAACATCAACCACATCCGCAACTCCCACTACCCGCAGGTAGACCGCTTCTACGAAATGTGCGACGAGCTGGGTATCTATGTGTGTGATGAAGCCAACATCGAATCCCACGGCTACTACTACGGCGAGCTCTCCCTCTCCCACCCGGCAGAATGGAAGGCCCAGCACGTGTGGCGCAACAAAAACATGGTGGAACAGAGCAAGAACCATCCCTGCGTGGTCATCTGGTCCTACGGCAACGAAGCCGGCCCCGGCGATAACTTTGCCGCGGTGCGCGACTGGATTAAGAGCCGCGATACCTCCCGCCTCACCCAGTACGAACGCAACAACGAGCTGGCAGACCTCTGCTCCAACCAGTACCCCAGCGTGAACTGGGCCCGCAACATTGCCAGTTCCAAGCTTCAGAAACCCTGGTACATCTCCGAATACGCCCACATTCTCTGCAACTCCATGGGTAACCTGGCCGATTACTGGGAAGCCATCGACAGCAGCGACTCCATCATCGGCGGCGGCATCTGGGAATGGATTCACCAGAGCTATGACCAGGAGGTCACCCTGCCCAACGGCCGCAAGGTAACCCGCCAGGCATACGGCGGCGACCACGGCGAATACCCGCACGACGGTATCTTCTGCATCAAGGGCGTGATTTACAGCGACCGCACCGTCACCCCGCTCTACGATGAAATCCGCAAGGTGCAGCAGAATGCCTCCTTCACCCTGGGAGAGCTCACCGGGAACGGTCTCGTCATCAACATCCGCAACAAGCACCTCTTCACCGACCTGGCCGAATATGACGGCACCTGGACACTGAGCGAGGAAGGCAGCAAGCCCGTTCTGCAGGGCACTTTTGCCCCGTCTGCCGCGCCGCTGACCACCCAGAAGCTGGTTCTGCCGCTTTCTGCCGAGCAGCTGCTTTCCCTCCGGAAAGACCGCCGCTATTACCTGACGCTCAACCTGCAGCTTAAGCAGAAGACCGAATGGGCCGACAAGGGCTATGTGATTGCCACCGAGCAGATGGAACTGCCGGAGGAAATGACCGGCTACGATGCCCGCCACAACCTGATGCAGCTGGCCGATGCCAAGGTTGATGTGCGCAACCAGAGCGGCCAGATGCTCGTTATCGGGCCGAACTTCTCACTCTGCGTCGACAAGGTGACCGGCGGCATCAAGAACTACATCGTCAACGGCCAGCAGCTGCTGGGTGAAAAGGCGACTGTGCACCTCAACGCTTTCCGCGCCCCGGTGGCCAACGATAAGTGGGCCATGAACCAGTGGCTCAACAACGGCCTGGGCAACCTGACCCACAGCGCCACCCCGCTGCTGGTGGAGCGCCTGGACCATGGCGTGGTGCGTATCTCCTGCGACGTCGTCAGCCAGGGTACCCGCAAGGAAAACCTCAACAGCGGTGAATACGACCAGGGCACCTACAAGGTCAAGGACCTCGGCCCCATCACCGAGAAGGACTTCAAGTTCACCACGCAGCTGGTCTACACCATCCTGCCGAATGGCTATGTGAGCGTGCAGGCCGGCATCATCCCCAGCATGAACAAGGTGGTGCTGCCCAAGCTCGGCTTCACCCTGAACATGCCCGAGCGCTACTCCAACGTGCGCTGGTATGGCCGCGGCCCCGGCGAAAACTACACAGACCGCAAGGCGGGTTCCCACATGGGCATCTGGAACAGCACCGTGGAAAACATGGTGGAGCGCTACCCCTTCCCCATGGAAATGGGCAACCGTATGGATACCCGGTGGGTTTCCATCACCGATGAAAAGGGCGTAGGCCTGGTCATTGCTGCCGAACCGCACGAGAACTTCAACTTCTCTGCCCTGCCTTACACCGCACGCGACATCTTCGAGGCCTCCCACCCGGAGGAAGTGAAGCGCGCTGGTGCCACTGTCGTGAGCGTTGATGCCTTCACCCTGGGTCTGGGTGGTGCCGCCTGCGGCCCGCTGCCCATGGACCGGGACATCCCGCTCTCCGGGCCCACCACCTTCGTGTTCTCACTGCGCCCGCTGCTGCAGGGTGAGAACCCGGCCGACATCGGCCGCAAGATGCTGCCGCTGACGGGTGCGGTCACCCTCTCACGCGACAGCGTAGGCTATGTGCATGCCACCTGCGGCTCCCGCAATGCAGACATCCAGATTACCCTGCCGGATGGCTCCAAGATGACCTACTCGGAACCCTTCCTGCAGCGTGAGGACGGCATTGTTCGCGCCACCGCCACCAGCGAGGGCTGCATGCGCGCCGTGAGCGTCTTCCAGAGCCTGCCGGCCTGGAAACCCGACAACGTGATGCGCATCATCTCCTGCTCCAGCTATGCCGGCAGCAGCAACTCCCCGTGGAACCTCATCGATGGCCGCCGCGATACCTTCTGGCATTCCGAATGGCGCACCACCCCCATGCCGCCGTATCCGCATGAAATCGTCATCGATATGGGTGCCATGTCCGAGCTCCGCGGCTTTGCCTTCACCCCGCGCCAGGGTCGCTCCTCCTCCCGTGCTGGTAAGATTGACATCTACCTCTCCAACGATGGCAAGACCTGGAGCAGCACCCCGGATGCCAGCATCCAGATGATTGATGAAGACAGCGAGCAGCGCGTGATGCTCAAGGAAGCTGTGGTGACCAAGTTCTTCAAGCTCGTCTTCCGCACCCCGCTCGCCGGCAATGACCCCTACGCCGCCCTGGCTGAGGTGTCCCCCATCATCACCCGCGTGGTGGGCGAGTATCCGCCGCACGCCTTCTTCTCGGTAGCCTATGTAAGCTCCGACCTGCCGGAAGGCGGCCCCGCCCGCAACGTGCTCGACGGCAACCCCGACACCTACTGGCACACGCTCAAGGGCGTGACCCTGGCCAGCTACCCGCACGAAATCCGCCTCGATATGGGCGGCGAGCGCAAGGTCAAGGGGCTTGTATTCCAGAGCGCCAAGCTGAAGGAAGCCCGCGTGAAGGATTACGAGGTATACATCAGCAATGATGGCAAGAACTGGGGCGAGCCTGTGGCCCGCGGCACCATGGCCGACACGGAAGAAAAGCAGGAGGCACTGTTCTTCACCCCCGCCACGGGTAAGTTCATCCGCTTTGTTGCCCTCTCCTCCCACGATGGCGGCGACTCCGCCGCTGTGGCAGAGCTCAACATCCTCACGGATTAACAAGCTTCCGCAAATCCCTTGATTTCACGCCCGGCTGGCAATCCCAGCCGGGCGGTTTTATTCTTGCCGCACCCTTTCGCTTTTCTGCGCCCCCTTCCTGCCGCGACAATGACAACAATTTATCTTCCCCTTTCATGAAAAAACGGCTATAACTCAATCCATGCCTATTTGCCCGAAATGCTCAGCCACCATTCACCGCGGAGCGGAGGATGCGTGCCCGGCCTGCGGATATGATATCTCGCAGGCAGATGAGCTTTATGGCGAAGGGCAGGTAGAGTTCACCCGCATTGTGGATGCCGCCGGTGCCCTGACCCACCAGGAGCGGCTGGAACTCATGCGCACGCTCGAGCGGCTGGAACGCAGCATCCGCCCGGCAGCGCTCTGCATCTATATCACCGATGTGGGGCAGGTGCAGGAACTGCGTACCCATGCCCACTGGATTCTGAACCACGCCCGCATTCACCACCCCTCTTTCGGCAAGCGTGAACTGCACAAAGCCATTGAAGACGCCGAGCTGCTGGAACGCCGCCCCGGAGAAGAGCGCCCCCAGGAAGCCCGACAGGGCTGGCTGGTCAATGCCTGGCACGCCGTGCGCGACTATGTGCTGGATGCGCTGCACCCCCTGCCCCCGCCCGTGAAGCATGAATGGCTGCTCATCCTGGTCATGGATGTGCAGCTGGAAATGGCCTGTTTCTCCTGGGGTTACAAACTCGACCCCTACATCGACCCCGACCGCATCAACACCTGCATCAAATGCGCGCGCCTGCAATTCCGCGAGCGCGCCATGGTCACCGGGCTCAAGCGCGTGATGCGCGCCGCCACCCGCCGCATTGCCTCCAACGCCCGCCGCGTGAACCG
>JAFYRS010000048.1 GCA_017546845.1 Akkermansia sp. | reverse complement strand
CGGGCTTGGGAGCAGGAGCGGGCTTGGGCTCGGGCGCCGGTGCGGCAGCTGCGGGCTCTGCCTTGCGGTTGTTCTTGCGCGGGGCAAGCAGGTCAAGGGCTTCCTTCTTAGGTGCTGCAACTGCTGTTTTGGCGGCCGGCTTCTTTGCCGGTGCCGGAGCAGCCTCGTTCTTGGGGGCTGCGGCCTTTTTCTTCTTGGTGCCCCCGATGAGGTCGAGCACGGGAGCTTTAGCGTTATCGTTCTTTGCCATTGTGTCTGGAAAAATTGCGTTACGTGAATATCAGTATCTATCAGGCGTTGGCCTGTGCCTTGGCCATGATATCGCAGGCTTCGTCTTCAGAGATGCCAAGAGCCTCTACCAGGGTTTCCACATCGGCGTATTGGGCAATGCCTTCCACCGTGGTGAAACCTGTGGCTACCATGGCGGCGGCCAGTTCATTGGTGATGCCCAGCACGGTGGCCAGTTCGCTGGCGCCTTCGTTTGCCTGGGCCTTGGCCTGGGCCTTGTCGTCATAGGCTTCCACGCGCACGTCCCAGCGTTCCTCGGGGGTGGAGATGAGGCGGGCGGTCAGGCGCACATTCTGGCCCTTGCGGCCCTTGGCCTTGGCGGCAGCCTTGTCGTCTTCCACCACCACGGTCACCACGTGGGCGGCCTTGTCCACGTTGACCTTGAGCGGTTCAATGGGGGCCAGGGACTCGGTCACCATGGCTGCCTTGTTGTCGGTGTATTCAAGAATGTCAACCTTCTCGTGGTTCAGCTCATTCACCACGTTCTTCACGCGGGCACCACGCATGCCGACGCAGGCACCGATGGGGTCCACGTTCGGGTCATTGCTGCGCACTACCATCTTGGTGCGGTAGCCGGCTTCGCGCACTACGGTGAGGATGTCAACCGTGTGTTCGGCAATTTCAAGCACCTCGTTTTCGAACAGACGGCGGACCAGGTTCGGATGGCTGCGGGAGAGGATGAGCTCCTGGCCGCGCACACCGTCGCGCACTTCCACCACGTAGAAGCGCATCTTGTCGCCGCTGTTGTATTCTTCACCGGGAATACGCTGGCGCAGGGGAACAAGACCCTCGAACTTCTCCACCTCCACAATCACATCGCCCTTGTCATAGCGCTTTACGGTGCCGGTCACCACTTCGCCTGCGCGGTCGCGGAAGGCCTCGGCAAGCATTTCCTGCTCAGCCTTGCGGATGCGCTGCTGCATGGTCTGGCGGGCGGTCTGCACCGCGATGCGGCCAAAGTCCTTGGGGGTGATGTTCACGCTGATGGTGTCACCAACCTGGTATTCCTTGCCGCTGCGGGCACCGGCTGCCTGGGCTACGGAGAGCTTCACCTCGTTGAAGGCGTCCACCAGCTCTTCGTCCTCGACCACCGTCATCTCTGCCTTGATTTTGACGGTGCCCTTCTGCGGGTTCACCACGGCGCGGATGTTGTTGATACGGTCTGCACCCGGCACCATCTTGTTGTATGCGGTGATGAAGGATGCCTCAAGAGCCTGGATGACGCGTTCGCGGGTCAGGTCTTTTTCGCGGACGTAGAAATCAATCAGGGCGGAGATATCAGTAGTGGCCATTGTTCTTGTGTGTCTTGCTTGTGGGTTGATGATGCCCGTGTACAAAAAAAGAGCGGGTCTCAGACCCGCCCCAATCTCATCACGGACCGGAACTTGTACGCGCGTATTATAGTTGTGATGTGCCCGCGTGTCAAGTATTTTGTCTCCGGAATGACAATATGTTCAGTTCTTTTCAGGAGCGGGCAGGGTGTAGTAGTGCTGCAGCGCCTCGGGAATGGGGCGGCACAGCGTTTCAGGGGCTGGCGGGGGAATGGGGCCTGCTGCCTGTTGCGAAAACTGCGTGCAACTGCAGCATGCCAGACTCAGAATCAGGGTGACTGCTCTCATGTTGCGCCCATACTAGTGGTAAATGTCTCATTTTTCAAGGAAAATGTGGGGTTTTTACTTGACTTTTCCTGAATAAGGCGTATCCTGTGCGTCCACCTTGCTTTCGCTGGCAGGGTGCGATATCCCGGCGGGTGACGCAAGCGCACCGACGTCGGAAGAACTCCAGACAAAACCGCAATTTCAAGACATAGAAAGAATTACAACTATGACGACATATTCCCTTAAGGCCACCAAGCGTGAGGCCGTTGGTACTGGCAAGCTCAACGCTCTGCGCGCTCAGGGTTACCTTCCTGGCGTGGTGTACGGTTCCGCCGTTGCCGAGAACATCAACATCCAGCTCAAGACTTCCGATGTGCGCGCTCTGTTCGCTTCCGTGGACACCGACTCCATCCTGGTGAACCTTGAGCTCGACGGTCAGACCATCCTGACCCTGGTGAAGGACGTGCAGCGCAACTGGCTCACCGACTCCACCAACCACGTTGACTTCTGCGCCGTGACCCCCGACACCGTGGTGAAGACCCGCGTGCAGGTGAAGCTTGTGGGTACTCCCGTGGGTACCGCCATGGGTGGCGTTGTGCACCAGATCGTGCACGAGATGCCCGTGAAGTGCGCCGTGAAGGACATCCCCTGCTGCATCTCCGCCGATATCTCCGGCGTGGGCATGAAGGAATCCTTCCGTCTGGGCCAGGTGGAGCTGCCCGCCAACGTAAGCACCCCCTTCAACGGTACTGTGGTGCTTGCCTCCGTGATCAAGCCCTGATTTGCCCTCCGGCAATCCGATTTGCAAAAAACTGCTTCCCCTTACCGGGGAAGCAGTTTTTCTTTAATCTCTCAGCGGGCGGCGGTCGGCATGCGTGCCGGTTTTGCCCTCCTCCCGTTCCATGGCACGCTGTTTCCACAGCGGAATGTGCGATTTGCGGGCCTTGCGTCGGCGGCGTTCTGCCACGCGTGCGCGGTGGCGCTCCTGCTCTTCAGCCACCTTGCGGGCGTGGTCCTGTTCTCGCTGGGCGGTTTCAATGCGCTTGCGGATGCGGGCCGAATGCTCATTGCCCGCGGGGGTGATGGTCCATGGCCCCGCGCCGCCGGATTCCGTGATAGGCAGGCAGAGCATCTGCGGGTCAATGAAGCGCATCTGGCGGTAGAGCAGGTCGCGTATGGTCGAGAGCAGGGCCTTGGGCGGAAAGAGCCCGGTGTTGCCCAGTTCTATGGTGAACGCCAGGCGTATATGTTTGGCCTGCAGGCTCATGCGCGCTATTTCACGCAGGGAGATGCCTTCCTCCGGCTCCTCCTCCGGCGCGCAGAGCGCCGCCGTGCGCAGCAGGAACAGGCAGTCCCTCACCTTGCGGCAGAGTTTTTCCACCAGCTCGCGCACCTTGGGGCGGGCGTTGAACCGGTAATCTTTCACCTCCACCAGCCACAGTTCCTTTTTCCCCGGATGGTAGAGCACAAAGTCCATCTCCTTGCAACTGTTGCAGAAGTTCTGCGCGTGGTGCGAATAAAAGGGCGAGCACTCAAAACGGCACACATAGTACCCCGCTTCAAAATTGAAGCGGTGCATGCCTTCCACACAACTGGTACCTACCTGGAACACCGTTAGATTTCCTCGTTGAGTTGGGGCATGAGACTCAGGTAGCGGTCGGCCTGTTCCTGCTCGGCCTCCAGACTGTCCAGGTGGGCGAGCTTGTCGAGCTCATCGGCCTCGCTCACCCGTTTCCCGTCCACCTTACCCGCCTGCAGCCCGAAAAAGCGGCGGCTCACATTCTGGTTCTGCGCTTCGGAAAGCTGGATGACCAGCTCCCGCAGAAGGAACAGGCTGTGCGTGGTGAGCAGCAGCTGAATGCCCGCGCGGCAGAGGGTCATCATCAGGCTCACGAGCAGGGGCAGATGCCCGGCGTTGAGGTTCATTTCCGGCTCATCCCAGAACAGCGCCGTGCCGGGGCGCACCGTGCCGTTGCTGATAAGCAGCCCCAGCGTGCCGATGCGTTTGAACCCCTCTGCAATGAGGTTGAGCTCCAGCGCCTCCTGGCCGGGGCGCTGCAGGTAGAAGCGCCCGTTGCGGCGCTGCAGCTTGCCGCCCAGCAATTGCTCAATCTGGCGCACCACATAACGCAGCGCCTGGGGCAGGGGAGTGCCGCTTGGTTCGCTCTCCAGCGCGCGGCAGAGCTCCCAGCTGGCGGAATCCAGCAGCTCCGGGTAGCGTTTACCTGCCTGCATATAGCAGGGGTAAATGGATAGCACCTCTCGCGGAGAGAGAAAAACAGCATTGTTTCCGAGGTAGCGTTCCGGCATAGTGGTGATGCGCAGGCCCTCTTCCTCGCAATGTGCTTTGAAGTTGAATGCCAGATCGGCTGTGCCGGCAGGCACTTTTTCGCCCTCCAGTGATGCGCGGACCTTGGCCTGTATATCTCTGCCACCCTGGCGAGAGGTGAGACTCGTCAAATCATGTGTGCCGAAAACGCGCAGCAAATCCTGCCGCAAGCGTTTCTCTTCGGCCCAGACCTCGGGTAAATCGCGTCTGCTGCCGCCGCATCCCCATTTGCTGATGGCATAGCAAAGCTTCATGAGGTGGCTTTTGCCCGAATCATTGCCACCCACTATGATATTGATTCCGGGGACAAAATGAAACGACTCCTGGTGTTGAAACACCGTCATGCCTTCCACCGTCAGTTTGCGTATCATATTGCCTTGCATGCTATCACATAGGGCAAATGAACGCAAGCAAGGATTTATTGTTTTGCCCGACAATCAACATTTGGACGCAAAAAATGAAAATATTTTCATTTTAGGCTTGCTATTCGCTCCTGTTTCTGCTAATCTCTTGGCACACGCACGAGTAGCTCAGTGGTAGAGCGGCTGTCTTACACACAGTTGGTCAGGAGTTCGAATCTCTTCTCGTGTACTCCAACCAGACTTTCGATAGAAAGTCTGGTTTTTCTTTATTAAATCCGACATCTCACCTATCGAATGAAACACATCTACCTTCTGTTGTTGTGCTGTTGTATCTTGGGCGCACCTTTGCATGCCGAACAAAAAGCCGAGCCCCAGAAAGAGACTGTCCTTGAGAAGGCTGACTACAAAAAAGCAAAAGCATGGTACAAGAAGTTGTTGCAGAATATCAAAAATGCCACGGCTGCTCTTAAGAAGGTGAAAAACCATAAACACAGCAATCGGACTCTTAAGACAGCTCTCCACATAAGAAAAGCAATGCCAGGCTACGTCAGAAGCAAGACCAGGCTTAAGAACTATGATGAAGACTTCGACTATGGCGCTCAAATGGAAACAACGAGAAAAAAGCTGAAGGAAGTACTCACAGAGGAGCGTAAGGAAATAGTGAGAGAAAACAAAACGGAATTAAAGCATTTCTACAATCAGCTGAAAGATGAGCGAGAAAAGATTTACACCTTGATTTCTGACTGTGAAATGGTGGATGAAAAACTTGTGGATACTACTAATGAACTTTACAATACAGCAGGTGAAATTGAATATGAAGCAGGTGAGATTCTGCGCATTTGCGTTGGATATGAAGCACTCGACGACGACTCCGCCGACGAACCGGGGGAAGGTGACTTTGGTTCTGATGCCGATGAGTAAGCCGGCTTTTAAGCTGTTACCGCATCAAGAAAGAGCTACCGTCTCCATGACCTGCATCCCGCCTACTCCCACCTTGCAGCCTGTTGAGCGGCTGCATCCCTGCATACGGGCACGTCGGCGTTTTATTCTTCGCTTCCTCGCCTGTTGTGCAGTGATGACGACAGCGGGGGCTTGCATCTTCTCTTACCGATTTTGTCCATCGGATGTTTGGTTTTGGGAGCGGATTCTGTGTGTAGGGCTGATTCTTCTGATCGCATCACCCGCCTATCTGCTGGCCATACCCGCCCGCACGAAGCGAGCGACGTTGTTGCAGCTGTTGGGGCTGCTTCTGCCCTTGCTGGGAGCTTTGGCCTCCTGTACGCTGTGCTGGGCCACCGCTTCCGATGACACCATGAGACTGGCATACGCCATGGGTACCTGTGTTCCGGGGAGCGTTGGGATGGTGTATTGTGGTGTCCCGGTCTTTCTCCTGCATCTCCTCCTCTCATATCTGGAGACGAGGCGAAGATAAACATTTGGAGCAATCTCAGCTATTGAGGGGTATTCAATTCCTTGACTATTCTCGCCATCTCCAGTAATCTACAAATACTTCAAGAACACAATACTGGGCATGGTTGGATTTTTCGCCTCCTTTCTCATACTTTTCTTCTCTGCCTTTTCTTCCTTGCCAGGCTCATTCCACAATTATTGCAGAAGAGCCGATTTGTTATAGAGCAATTCCGAATAAGCTACTTCCACATCAGGTGTTGTTCCCAATGCGCGGGCAGACCCATTTTATGGAGGGGGATTCCTTGTTGTTGTGACGCATGCAGGAACTTCTGCATGCGCACGTGCCAGTGGGAGGTGGGTGCTACCTGTTTGAGCAGATAACGGCAGATGAACAGAAGCGGGGCAAGGTTGGCTTGCGATTGAAGCATGGAGGGAGCTCCGGCCAGACTGGCGGTGGGTTTGACCCACTTGCCGGCTTTTTCGGAATAGACATAATCCCAGGGAAGAGCCGGGGTGTTGTTCATTCGGGGAACGGTCAGGAAGGTTTTATTCCAGATGCGGGCATGGTGAGCGCAATCGTTGCGCAGCACTCGCAAAGAAGTCAACCAGGTGAACAAGGTGCCGGTATCGGTGCTCCATTCACGTGCAATAGCTTTTCTGATGTTCTTATTGGAATGGGAATAAAAATAAACAATGGTGCCGAACTCCATTTCTCCTACCGCCATCCAAAGAGGCAGATAGTCGTGTTTGTCACCGTAGGTGTTGAAGAAATGGTCGACGGAATCTTTGCCGCTTGGTACGATATGGCCATGCTTATTTTTCTGAATCCGGACTCGCTCTAAACTCTGTATGTAGCCCTTCCAATTGGGGAAATAGGATGGATTTGCATAGGCGAAGGGCGATTGGTTCGCGGTGTGGTGGTATGCGATGCGACTGCGAAGGGCTACTTCGATGCGTTCGATGGCATCCATCATCAGGAAACGCAGCTTGCGGTCAAAGAGGTAGTGAGCCCACACTTTATCCAGCGTTGTGTCGGGGAAATAGTTGTCGCTAATGTCACCTTGCAGATTCCTGACACGGAAAGGATGCAGGTAGGCGCTGAAGCGATAATAGCCTACATTTTTCAATCGGCTTGCCAGTAGCGATGCGTCTCCCTCAAGACCGCGCTGTGTGAGTAGTACGACCTGCTGCTGAATAGAGAGATGAGGCTTGAGGTATTCCATACAAAATAAAAACCCTCCCCATGTGCGCAGTTGAAGGAATCAACGGATTCCAACCCTAAGCGGGGGAGGTTATCTGAAGCCATTATACATGCAGTACAGAATTTGTCAAGGGGTCGATGTCGAAGAAAAAGAAAAAAACAAAAAGCCCCATCTTAAACCCTCTGATCGATTTTACAAAGCGCTTATAGATAAGTTTTTAAGCTTTTCTTGTTTTTATCTGTGCCCTCGGAGACGTACCCTTCTCAAAGGGTATTCACCGAGCCTGCTTTCCGACACGATTTGGAAAGTAGGCTTTTTTAGTTTATCTACACATATTAAGCGTATTACGGAGTCCTGATTTAGGGGTCAATAGCAAAAAGTGGGGGCAATAGCAAAAAGTGTGGAATTTGAATTTTCATATCACAATGTGCCCACATTCAATTTAGACTCTTAATCGGTAGTTCTGAAAGTTACGATAGCCATAGGCACGGCGTTGAATTAATTTCGGGTCAAACCATTGTCTGATGGTGCGCCCTTGATTCTTAAATATAAGGAGCTTCCATAATTATTGGTGTTATAGTCAGCATGTAGCAGTGGTGGCTGCTGTTCAGAATTGCAGGCCGATGGAGAGCTGGAGAACGGGGTAGAAGCGGAGGCGGTCTGCCAAGCGGAAGAAGTCGCGGCCTTCGCGGCGGACGGCGGTGTTGATTTGCTCATCGGTGGCTTCGCTGGTGGTGAGCCACCGTGGGTCCTGGACTGTGAAATACCCCTTGTTGCTGGAGCGGAATTTGCCGTTGCCCATGTAGTTGATACCCAGGTCGATGGAGTAGTAGAGCGGGTAGCCGGCGGTGATTGTTTCCGTGTAGCCGATGCCGAGGTAGGGCTGCAGTTTGTTCCAGCTGTATTTGCCGGAGAGTTCGCCTGCGGAGTCTTCCCGCAGCTCGAAATGGAAACCGCCCATCTGGATGTGGCAGTCTTTGCCCAGTCCGCGGGTGAAGCGGGCACGGTATAGCATGGTGCTTTCGCAGAAGGTGAGCCCGGCGGTGAGGTAGAAGTTGCCGCCGAAGGGGTGGATATCGACGAGGAGGCCAGCGTTGTCGCCGTTGAGGTTGAGGTGGGTGCGCTGGTTGCCCCAGGTTTCGGTGCTGCTGTAGCCAAGGGTGGCGCCGCGCAGGCGCACGCCGATGTAGGGATTGAATCGGTAGCCGATGCTCATGCCCAGCCCCTGGGTGCCGCTGGTGGCGGCGATGGTGAAGTCCGGGGCTGTAGCGTTGCGGTGTTGTTCTTCAAAATCAGTGACTTGTTGTTCCCCTGCGTGGAGGGCTTGTGCGGGGCAGAACAGGGCAAGGAGGAAGAGGACGAGCCGCGATTCAGACATGGTGTGAGCAAGACTGAGATGAATTGCCCCGCACTCTAACAATTTCACATTGCTGCGTCAATGTGAAATTGTGTAATGTCCTAAATAGCGCTTTCCGGTGCATACCCTGCATGCAGATGTTTGCCGAGCATCAAGGTTTGCTGCAATGCATATCATTTAGAGAGTAACATGAATCAAGTGCTTTTTAGAATCCTGAGTAGTATTGACGTTTCGTTTCATCCCATTGATTGGACAAAATGGAATTGACTAAGCTCTCTGAAGGTGATATACAGTTCTCAGCACTGGATGAGTGTGTGAAATAATGCTTAACGTACACTTTTTAAGCATGTTCGGCTCGTGTGGCCCTGTGCCGGTGGCTGTGAAACTTCACGCCTCAAATGTGGAGCGAAAAATACAGCCGGTGGACAGAAAGGTGTACACGCCATGTGTAAGTGATAGAGTTATCAACCTTTCTAGTCCCATCGCCCCGATTTTTTTGTGTATGGCTTGTGCCGGGGGGCGGATATGGTGATGGTGCCGGGGTGCAGAAAGCGGGGAAAGCTCCGATATAAGGGGCTTTCCTGGGATTTAGATGCAGGCCATGGACTGCTTCTTATCTGATTTTTTATTGAGCTTCGCGCTGCTCCATGTGGTGAAGTGCGCGGATGGCACCTACATGGCCTTGTTCTGCGGCTTGTTCAAAGCAATGGCGGGCTTTGGTGGTATCCTTGGTTACGTGTTCGCCGTTCATGTAGCAGACGCCCAGGTTGAATTGCGAGCCGGCGTCTCCTAATTCAGCGCCTTTGCTCCAGAGGTCGATGGCTTTGCCCCAGTCTTTGGGAACGCCGTCGCCCAGGAAGTAGCATTGCCCTAAATCATTGTGCGCGGCTGCATTGCCGGCTGAAACGGCTTTTTGCCAGCAATTGATGGCTTCCTGGGTGTCCGGGGGGGTGCCCACGCCGTTGTATATCATGGTGCCCAGTATGCGCCAGCCTTCGCTGTTGCCTGCTTCGGCGGCTTTGCGGAACCACTCGGCGGCTTCCTGCAGGTTCTTTTCCATGCCGAATCCATAGAGGGCAAAACGCCCCATTTCGAAAATGGCGGCCGGGTCACCGGCTGTTGCGGCGGTGCGCAGGCAGCGGCAGGCCATTTCCTGGTCGTCGGGCATGTAGTCTCCCGTGGACACGCGCTTTCCCAGTTCCTGAATGGCTTCTTCTTCGCCTGTGTGTGCGCGCTTTTCCAGTGCCTCGTTGCTCATATCCATGAGGATGTTCCGCATGAGGGCGTTGGCGGCCTGTTCGGGGGTGGTGTCTTGGTCAATGACGACGGTGTATGTCTTTTGTTCGGCTGCCGCCAGGCTGAGCAGGGCTGCGGCGCAGAGTGCGGTTTGGATGAGATTCGCTTTCATGGGATGATTCAGGTGCTGGATTTCAGGTGGTCAATGAGGCGCTGGGCGTGTAGTCTGGCTTTTTCGGCAATTTCTGCCAGCATTTGCGGGTCGTTGCGCATGTGGTAGGAAACGCCGCCGGTGCTGATGCTGCCTCCCCATTCCATGCCGGTGAACTGGCAGGTGGCGCGGAGATTGGCAAAAAAGGGGTCCCAGTCCATGGCATCTGCGGGGGCGCCTGTGGTGTAGGAGATGATGAGTGTTTTACCGCGCAGTTTATCTCCTGTGCTGCCGTGCGAAAAGCCGTGAAGGAAGGTTTCTTCCATCCAGCGGTGCAGTAGTGAGGGCATGGAAAACCAGAACACCGGGAATTGCAGCACGATGACATCTGCCCAGAGCAGGCGTTCCTGTTCGGCGGCGGCGTCAATTTTGAAATCCGGGTACAGGCGGTCGAGGTACACCGTGCGGCAGCCGGGCAGGGTGGCTTCCAGTTGCTGCATGATGGTTTTGTTGGCAACGGAATCGCTGGTGGTGTTGGTGTGGCCGGAGACGATGAGGATATTTTTCTTCATGATGCTCCAGTGTACTATAATCGGTTTGTTGATGCAAGAATGTTATGGGAAAAAGGATTGTTTCCGGGGCGGAAATATGGTAGATTACTTTTGTTATGAGATGCCTGTATCGTGCCATTGTTGCTGCGTTGTGCCTGCCCGGTCTGTTGAATAGCTGTTATTTCAACTCGACGGCCCGGTTGTATGACAGCGCAGAGTACGAGGCCCGCGCCAATGCTGCCGATTTGAACTCGATGCCCAACCCGGTGGTGTACCAGAATGGGAGTTCGTACTATATTGAACTGCCGCGTTACCGCTACGGCACGCCGCTGCGGCTTCACCGCTCTGTGTTTGACCAGGAGCAAACGCCCTCTCCCTCGCTTGAGGCCCGCGGCACGGGGATGTACCGTATCCCGGAGGCGCTGGCGCTGTATCTGACCGGGCAGGGCGGGCAGATGAATGAGATGTTCAGCCTGGAGGAAGTGCCGGAGGCAGAGGAAATCAAGCAACTGAGCCGCCGTATGCCGGTGGTGAAGCGTGTGGTGGAGCGCCAGGTGAGCTACACGTACCATTCTCCGGATGCCACGTGGCTGCGCGTTGCTGCGCCGTTCAACTGGCTGCTGGTGGATGTTCCGGTGACGGTGGCGGAGAATGCCGCCATGCTGGCGGGCGTGGCTGGTGTTATCTGGTTGCTGGCAGAGGTGGATGATGACGATTGTGATGATTGCCACCACCATGGACACCGCCATCATCATTGATGCGGGGATTCTTTGCGTATGAAGGTCGATGCTGCACAGATGCCTGCTCCGGGGCGCTTCCGGCGGTTCTGCCGGAGCTGCTGGCAGGTGCCGCTGGTGTTGGCATTGGCTTGTTGTATCTGGGGGCTGGCACTGCTGCTGGCCATGGGGATTGATTCCTGGAGCGGGGGGCTTTCTTCTGTGAATGAGGTGCTTACCGGGGTGGTCATGGTGGTTTCGCTGCTGGTGCTGGCTGTGGGGTGCATGGCTTTTCTGTGGCTGCTGGTTTGCACGGTGTGTTGCTGCCGCAGGCGGGCGTGGCTGCATCTGCTGCGCTGCTGGGGTAGCATGGCTGTGGCCTGCCTGGCGGCGTTCGGCTGCATGTGGTGGGTTGCGTTTCAGTGTATGCTTGGGGATAAGGTCGATTGGTACATGCTGGGGGTGAATATCCCGGAAAATCGGGAGTATGTGACACCCCGCGGATTGCGGGCGGTGCAGGGGGAGGTGCGCGAGGCTTCGCTCCGGGCTCAGGAGTTGTTGAGTCTGCGCCCGAAACGCCAGCCCCTGCAGGTGCTGGTGCAAATGCCGCCGCTGCCGAATCTGGAGAAGCTGACGCGCGAGGCGCCGGAGTTGCTGCAGGAATACCTGCTGCGCTGCCTGTATGCGGAGGCTACGAATCCGCGTTTTGATGCGCAGGTGCTTTCGCACTGGCACGAGCCGGTGGCCCTGGTGCATGCCCATGACCCGCAGAGCTATGTGCTGCGGCGGCTGGCGCCGGAGGTGAAGGTGGATGGGCCGGGGGAGGCCGGTATCCGCGCAGACTGGGCATGGTGCTGGCCGCTGCATGGTCAGTGGGCGCTGGTGACGCCTCCGCAGTATCCTTTTGAAATCAAGCACGAGGAACAGGTGGCGGGAGCGGTGAAGCTGCTGGAAGAGAGCCTGGCGCCGCTGGCGGCGAATCCTACCCGCGCGGGGCTGGATGCGCTGCTGCCACCGCTGCCGCCGCAGAAGCCGTTTCTTTGTTTGTGGAATGCCTCGGGGGATGGCCGATACCATGCGCTGGTGGTGCTGCCTCCGGGATTCCCGGCAGGGAGTATTGAATTGAAAGCCCGCGAGGTGTCGACCGGGAAACCTGTCAGTATTCATCATGGTTATATGCAGGTGGAGCCGCTGGGGACGGTGTGCAGCGTGGCGGCTGATACAATGCTGCTGGTGCTGAGCGGCGAGGTGAATGAGTTTTATGCCACGGAGTGGGAAATCTGGTTCACCCCTGAGGCGGGTGGTGAACCCCGCTGCCTGGGGAAACAGGAGTTCCTGCTGATGGGTGGGGATGCCTGGTGGTGATGCATAGAAAGGAGTTGCAGATATGTTCGGTGTTGAATGGCTAAAGCGGGTGTTGACTACTAAGCCCCGGCCTCGTACTCAGTACCTGGCAGAAACCTGGATCCGGGTGATTCTGGTGGTGCTGTGGGGGGTGGTTACGGTGGTGAACTGCCAGAAGGTTTACTATGCCCTGCAGACGGACCCGGAGGTCTGGGTGGTGGGGTATGTGGAAAAATTCCGTGATGTGTACAAGAAGCGTGGCAGCAGGGGCCGCGCGTATGATGCCGTGATTGAGGTGTCATTCGACTATATGGGGAAGCGCTATGAGGTGCGCGAGAAGGGGTACAATTTCAATACAGCGACTTATGAACAGGCTAAGGACAAACGGTGGATCAAGGTGTACGTGGTTCCCGGGAATCCGGAGAAGTCGATGCTGAGCACGGGGGTGACGGGGAAAGACTGGGCTCTGCTTGTCATCGTCTGCCTGTTGGAACTTGTGCTGATTGGCAGTGCAGGGAATCTTGTATATGACCTTTATCGAAAGAAGAAACCGTGGTTAGATTGGGAGTAGGTTGCCAGCGGTGAACGGAAAGGGAGAATATCATGGCAGATCTGGAATGGTTGGAGAACAATGCCTATACGAAGCACCAGCGGCGCAGTTCGCATCTGGCGCTGGCGTGCCTGCTGGCGTTTTTGTCTGCGGTGTGGGGTTGGCCGGCTTTCAACAGCTGGCAGGGGATTTTTTATACCTTGCAGGCGGATTCGGGAATCCGGGCTGTGGGGTATGTGGAAAGCTACCGCGATGTGTTTACGGGGCGCAATAGTGCTTCCCGTTCGTGCAAGTCGGTTCTCAAGGTGGCGCTTGAATACAATGGCAATGTCTATACCATTGACCGTAAGGGGTTCAATTTCACCTACTCTCGTTATGCACGCGCCAAGGAAACCCGCCGGGTGACGGTGTATGTGAATCCGGAGAATCCTGCGGAGTCGGTGTTGAGTCTCGGGGTGCCGCCGGAAACGTGGATTGTATATTCTCTGGTGGGGGTGGTGGAGCTGGTGCTTCTGGGCTGCGCCGGGTATTTCTTCTGTCTGTACTACCGGAAAGAGGAGGCTACGGATGTTTAGGTGCGAAAAAGCGAGGCGTGTGCTGCTGGTTGACAAGGCGAAGCTGAATATGGCGGCGCTGCTGGTGCTGGCTGTGGCCTGCTTTCTGCCGTTGCATGGGGAGCAGGATTGCGCCGGAACGCATGCCTGGGAGAGCCTCTGCCTGGCGTACTTTGCTGCGCCTGCGTGGTGCGGTGCGTTCCTGTACCGCCCCCACTGCCTGGAGAAGTGGGGGCGCGATATGGTGGTTTTCGGGGTGATGGCCGGGTATGAAGCCTTACTTATCTGCTGGCACGCCCCGCTGCTCTGGGGGGTGCACAGCCCGTGGTACTGGCACAGCGGCATGCTGAATCCGGGCATGGAGGAGCAGGGAGGGGCCTGGGGGTGGCTGCCGGTGCACGGGTGCATGCTGGTGCTTGCGCTGGTGGGGCTTCGGGCTGTTTTACAATTAAAAAAGTGATATGAAGGATAGATTGAAGAAGATATTGTGTTTTGTGCTGGGGCGTAACTGGGTGGTGCCGGTGGTGGCGCTGCTGGGGAGTGCGCTGGTAGCCATCGGGACAGGGGTGCTGAGCATCGAAACTCGCAGCGCCGGGGTTGCCGCCCGCGTGGCATTAGGCCATGCTGTGGATGTGGGGCTCCTGTCGCAGATGTTGTTACTGCTGGGGCTTCCGGTCTGGTTGCTGGCGTTTACGGTGCGGCGGCTTATCCGGAAACAACGCGGAGTGGGCTGGGCCTGGCTGTGGTCATTACTGGCCGGGGTGGGGATGCTGTTTTGCCTGCTGTTCAGTGCGCTTTCCGTAAGCTTCGGTGATTATGATACCTTTGCGCAGGAACACCGGTTGCCGGATGACATGACGCCGGAAAATACCCCCGGCATGGCGGTGCCGCTGGACTTCAGTTTCTATACTTTGGAGGAGCAGCAGATGCCGCCTGCGGTGAAGAAGTGGAAAGACCTGGTGCATGTGGATTCCTCGATGTGCATATCCGGCGATGAACAGTTGTCTGAATCGGCGCCGAATGTGGAGAAACTGGCATCAGAAGCACCGGAGCTGCTGCTGGAATATAAGCTGCGTGCCCTCTGCCACCGCGCGCTGACCCCCGGAGTGAAGCTTGTGCCGCATCTGGAACTGCTGCGGCATGTCTTCGAACATGCGGGCGGAGAGGAAGATGACTCCTTGCGCTACGACGCGGATGATGTCATCTGGCTGAAGCCCTTGCAGAACGGATGGAAAATATACACACGGCGTTCCCGTTTTTTCGGGGAAGAGGTGCCATGGCCGTTTGCGCTCAAGAAGCTGCAGCAACTCAATGAGGGGCTGGCTGCGTTGGCGGCCACCCCCACGCGCGAGGGCCTGGATGCTCTGCTGCCCCCGTTGCCGGACAAGCCCGTCATCGTGCTGCGCGAGGGATTCCAGCCCGGCATGTACAGCGCCATTCTGGTGGTGCCGCGTGATTATCCCGAGGGAACGTTCCAGGTGCGGGCTAAGGAATATACCAGGGGAACGGAGTTAAGTACACGGGGGCTGGAGAACATCAACTTTGCACCGCAGCCATATCGGAACTTCTGCAAACTGGCTGTTTCCGAGAAAATCATGGTGTACAGCGGTGAATGGGGCGAATTTTATGCCAGCACCTGGGAACTGCACTTCACCCCCGCGGGGGGCGGCGACCCCCGCTGCGTGAACAGCCAGCTCTACCTCATGCAAGGCTGGACCCGCTGAAAGTACTAAGTCCGAAGTGGGATATTTCCTGTGCGTTCTAGCAGCAGATAGGAAGGGAAAGCAAGACTTACGGCCCCGGCTTTTGAAAGCCGGATTGGGTACAGTTGCTTGCATTACCCCAGCACACATCCGGTCAGGCAGTTAGCGGTGCTCAAACTCTTTCTGCTGGCGCAGCCAGCCTGTCTCTATACTTCGTACTTCCCACTCCGGACATCGTACTTGTGTCTTGATTGTGACGCCTTCGTTAAAATTTGCTGGCTGGCGTATTTTTAGCTCGCTTTTTTGCGCTAAAAGTGGCACAGTTAACAGGAACAGAATCTGCATCAAGATTATGAGTGAACCGACACAAGCTCCGTACAAACGAATCCTTCTGAAACTTAGTGGCGAAGCCCTGCGTGCCCCCGGCAGCAAGGACAATATCTCCCCGGAGATTGTGGCCCGCATTGCCCGCGAAATCGCTGAGGCCCAGCAGAAGGGGAATCTGCAGATTGCCATCGTGGTGGGTGGCGGCAATATCTGGCGCGGCGCCAAGGCCAGCGTGCGCGGCATGGACCGCCCCACGGCGGACTATGTGGGCATGCTCGCTACGGTGATGAATGCTCTTTCCATCTGCTCCGCCGTGCAGGAGGCCGGTGTGCCCGCCCATGTGCAGAGCGCCATTGAGATGAAGAACGTGGCAGAGCCCTATGTGCGCAATAAGGCCCGCCACCAGCTGCGCGCCGGCGAGGTGGTGGTATTTGCCGCTGGCACGGGTAACCCCTTCTTCAGCACCGATACGGCCGCTGCGCTGCGCGCTTGCGAAATCAATGCCGAAGTGGTGATGAAGGCTACCTCTGTGGACGGCGTCTACACCGCCGACCCCAAGACCGACCCCACCGCCACCCGATTTGATGCTATTTCCTACGAGGAGTGCATCTCCCGCAACCTGAAGGTGATGGACCAGACCGCTTTCACCCTGTGCAAGGACAATGCCAAGCCCATCATGGTGTTCGACATGCACCAGCCCGGCAACATCACCCGCGCGCTGCTGGGTGAGAAGATAGGCACCATCATCGGCTGAAACAGATTTTAACACACAACACATATACGACAATGGACGAAGAGACACTCTTGCTCGAAGTAGAAACAGGCATGGAAGAAGCCGTGGAGCACATGCAGGCTGGTTTTGCTGGCGTGCGTACCGGTAAGGCTTCCCCCTCCCTGGTGGACAATATGGACATTTTTGTGGCTTCCTACGGCTCCAGCATGAAGCTGAAGAGCCTGGCCGTGGTTTCCACGCCCGATGCCCGCTCCATCCTCATCCAGCCGTTTGACCCGGGTACCCTCAACGACATCAAGAAGGCAATCGCCGAGAGCCGTCTGGGTATCTCCCCCATCATTGATGCCCGTTCCGTGCGTCTGCCCATCCCCGAGCTGACCGGCGAGCGCCGCAAGGAGCTTTGCAAGTACGTTTCCGGCCTGGGTGAAGAGACCCGCGTGCGCATCCGTGGCGTCCGCAAGACCGGCATGGACGGCATCAAGAAGCTCAAGGCCGACAATATCCTGACCGAGGACGGTGTGCGCACCGCCGAGGATAAGGTGCAGAAGCTCACCGATAAGTACGTGAAGACCGTTGGTGACCTGGTGGCCGCCAAGGAAAAGGAAATCATGACGGTGTAATTTTCAACCCCCGACTTTCATACACTCACATGAGCACAAACACCACGAATGTTCTTTCCTCCGGTATCGAGATTATCGGTTCCATCCGTTTCCAGAACGATATGCACATCGATGGCCACATCGAGGGTGAAATCCAGTCCGACACCGGCAAGGTGACCATCGGCGAGATGGCCAACATCAAGGGCGATATCCACGCTGGCGAGGTGCATGTCTACGGTCGCGTAGATGGCAACATCGAGAGCAACCGCTGCCACCTCAGCGCCCAGTCCAACATTGTGGGCGATATCACCACCGGTGTGCTTTCCATGGATGAAGGCGCCCGCCTGAGTGGCCGCGCCCAGATTGGTTAAGCCCTGCACCACAGATGCTTTTTTCAGAACCGGGTTATCCCAGATGGGATGCCCGGTTCTCTCGTTTTTATTGCTGCCGGGCAGGGGGAGCTTTGTTCTTGCTAAGGCTCCGGCCATGTGTTAGAGTGGCTGATGTGAAGAGTGTCCTGACAAGTTTGCTGATATGCTGCATGGCGCTGCCCGCGGCAGCTGCCGGGGTGCACGAGGTGCGGACCGTGGATGAGTTAAACGAACTGCTGCAGGAGGCTGCGGATGCCATTCATGAGGAAGTTACAATCCGTTTCTCCGGCCAGCTGCGGGGTAAGCATGTCCAGAGGATTCTGGGTGACAGCCTCTGGACTAACCATTGCCGCCAGTATGATTGGACTCCCCTGAGCAAGAAGGAGCACGAGTTTCGCTTTACCTACATGGATTCAACCCGCATGCTGGCGGCACACAGGAACCCTGAGCTGGAATGCAGGTTGAACAAGGTGGAACGTAAGGCGCTCGAAGAAGCTCGCCGCCGTATCAAGCAGAGTGTAACCAAGGGGATGAGCAATCTGGAGATTGTGCAGGCGCTGCACGATTCTCTGGTGGAGGATGTGCACTATGACAAGAAGGGTGATCCGGCTTGCACGACGATGCTGCTGAAGCATAAAGGGGTATGCGATGCGTATAGTCGCTGCATGTACCTGATGCTCAATATGATGGATATACCATGCCACATGGTGGTCGGTAAGGTGAAGCAAAAGGTCCATGCGTGGAATCTGGTGCAGCTGGAGCCTGGCGAATGGTATCATGTGGATGCCACGTGGGACGACCCCTGCATGCCGGACAATACGCAGGTTGTGCGGCATACGTATTTCTGCCTTACCGATGCCGAACTCCGGGGAGACCATAAGTGGAACGCGCGGCAGTATCCGGCTACGCCTGAGAAGAAGGGGTATTTCTACCGCAAGGTGAATCGCTATTTCACGACTTATGATGAATTCTGGGCGGATGCGCAGCGTGCGTTTGATAGGGGCGAGGTCAATTATTCGGCCTATCTGACCTGCTTCGGCAGTGCAAGGAGGTTCAACAGGAACTACAAGGATTACAAGAAGAATGGAGGTACCATTGGTCTTGAGAGTTGGGCGCAGCCGTCGGATATGCAGAGGCGCGTGATTTCGCTTACGTTCAGTAATAAGAAGTCGAAGCCCGATGAGGATTTACCCGAACCGGACGACGAGAGTACTCTGCCGATAGCGGAAGAGACTTCCTGGCTGTCCATTGATATGTGGAACAGGGTTTCTGAGCTTGTTGATATGGGCGCAATAGCGGAAGAGGGAAGTAAGATGATGCAGAAAGGGATGGATTCGGTCGAGGAGATGGCAGAGGAGTACAGTAAGCCGGAGGGCGGCGTGCAGGAAAAGGCTAAGGCTGCATGGGATGGCCTGATGAATAAAATCAGGCACTAAGGGTATTCAGCAGCAGAGCCGCAGGGGAAAACCTGCGGCTCTGCGTTGTTCCAGCGAATGGGGAGGCTGTTATTTCCGCTTGAGGATGCGGGAGGATTCCTCAATGACATTGCCCACGGGCTTGCTGAGCAGTTTGAGCTTGGCGTGGCGGAAGCCCTGTTCCACCGCATCAACCGATTTGCTGAGCTCGTAACTGGTGCTTACGGCTTCGCCGTTGTTCTCGGTGGTCTGCGCGGCTGAGCGCCCGCCTTCACCAGCCAGTGCCTGGCCTCGCAGCTCTGCTTTTTTCGCGTTGAAGAACGCTTCCCAGCGCTTCAGGTAGTACTGCTCCATGAGCTCAGAGAGCTGGCGGTGGGCGTAGTCATTGAGCATGCCGTTGGCGGGAGTCCAGGTGGTGATGAGCTGGAGCATGGCCTGGCGCATTTCAGCGCGGGCGGTGGCATTTTCCCCGCCTTTGCTTTCGACTCCTTTCAGGAAGCGGCCCAGCAGGAAATCTTCCGATGTGGCCAGAACGGTGGCAGTGTCGCGGATGAGTTGCAGGTATGCCTCGCTTTCCTTATCAAATGCGGCCTTGTCCCTGGTGTCGAATGCGGCTTTTACCCTGGGCAGCTGGAGGCGCGCCTGGTCTGCCAGCACCTGGCGGCAGAGGTCTGCCATATCGTGCCGGTAGGTGCGGAGACTGCCCAGGCGGTGCGCCTTGCCAGCTTTGAGCAGCAGCCTGGCGGCTTCTTTCACTTTGGCCTTGTCGTAGTAATCCTGCGGTTTGGACCAGGTGGAAGCCTTGTTGGCGGTGAGGCTGGGGCGGGCGCAGAGAATGCTCTCCTGGCAGCCTTCCTGCAGGCGCACAGGGGCGTATACGCTTTCCAGCAGCAGTTCGTGTGCGCGGATGATGTCGTCATCGAGCACTCCGTAGCGCGCCAAGGTGTATTCCTTGAGGAAGGCCGCGCGGTCAATGTGCGCGCGGGTGTTGATGCGCTCGGTGAGCAGGGCGTAATAAAGCGGGTTTGTTTCGAGCCCTTCGGAGATGAGTCCGATGCCGATGGCGCCGCCGGCATTGCCTGCCATGTTCTCCAGCAATGCGGCGCCGCCATACAAGCCGTGGTTGCCGCCAAAGTTGAGCAGCTCGCACCACACGTGCGGGCGGTTCTGGTAGCTGCGCTGAATGTTGTGGCCGGGGGTCATGTCCTTATCCAGCGCAAGGATGATGGTGTGTGCCGGATCGGTGCCGGCCAGGAGGTCCCGGTGCGGGTTGTGCCCCCAGGCCTGGATGAGCCAGGTGGAACCGGGCGCGGCGCTGAGCATGGCGCTCTGCACGGCCCTGGCCGCCGGGGTGAGCGGGGTTTCCCCGGTGTTGCCCCCCTCGTGGAACAGGTCGCCACCGAAGAATTTTCCCTGGTAGCCGTATACTTCCTTGATGTGCTTGTACCAGAGCCGGGCCAGACGCGGAAAATCCTGCGCTGTGGGTTGCAGCACATCCGGTCGGTTGTAGTGTGCGCACCATTTGCCCTGGGGGATAATCCAGCCTTTTACTTTATCTCTGGGCATATCATGCGGCAGGAAGCCTACATAGCCCTGCAGTACCGGTTCCATGCCCAGTTCACGCATGCGCCTGACGAGGAAGCGTCCGAGTCTGGCTTCGTTTTTGATGATGATGGGGCTCACCGGGCCGCCTTCGCCTTCCAGGTTGCCCATGTTCCACCAGGCCGCATAGGCGGGGTTGGGGATGAAGGCGGCAATTTTATCACGGGGGTAGCCGATATCTCGCAGGAAACCCTGCCACACCTGCTCGAGCCCCGCGGTGACGAGGGCGTGTGTGTAGCCCGCCAGTGCGAGGCGGTCCAGTTCCTGCTCCCAGCGGGCAAGGTCCCAGTGGGTTGCGGTGTAGCTCAGTGTGCAGTAATTGTAGGCGTAATTGAAGGGCAGGGCTTCGGGAAGCGTGATGGGCGAGTCTGGCAGGACGAAACTGGCAGCGGAGGCGTTATCCCCGTTCCAGGAGAGGTGAACCCTGGCCAGCTTGCGGAGGTAATAGCCGTAGCCGCGG
This sequence comes from Akkermansia sp., assembly GCA_017546845.1. Classification (GTDB taxonomy): domain Bacteria; phylum Verrucomicrobiota; class Verrucomicrobiia; order Verrucomicrobiales; family Akkermansiaceae; genus Akkermansia. The sequence continues at coordinate 25,390 of JAFYRS010000048.1, read as the reverse complement.
ATGCACTCGTGCACGGTGGCGGCGGTAATGTGGAGCTTGCCATCCCTTGCCGTGAGGCGCGCCTGCTTGTGCTCCGGCACCAGGCTGAAGGTGACCTTGCCGGAGAAGTCTGGCGTGACGCGGTTGACCAGTTCCAGTGCGGGCTGTACGCTGGCTGAACAGGTAGGCAGAGACGCAGCAAGCAGCGCCGGGATGGTGCTGCCTGCTGCGAAGATAGCCGCTAAGCTATAAAAATTCATTATGATGAATTACAAGAGTTTGATGTTGGAAACGTTGTCGTCGTTTTCCGGGTTCTTGTTGGTGCTGTCACCCTGGCCGTCGGCACCCTGGGAGAAGATGTCGAAATCAGCATTGATGCCTTCGCCCACCTTGCCCTTTTCGTCCTCGGCCTCGCAGCCCAGACGGTAGCGGTACGGCTTGCCCCAGGGGTCAAGCACTACCAGCACCTTGCGGCGGCCTTTCTCCTTGGTGCGGATGCTCACGCGCAGCACCGGAATGCCTTCGCCCTGTTCCGCGGCTTTCGGGTTGCGGATAATGTTGAAGGTGGGGCAGTAGGGCATGCGGGTTACGCCGTTCTCATCATCGGGCTCGCCGTCGTTGTTGTAGTCGCAGGACAGCGCGCAGTACATGATATTGGAACTTTCCTCATCACCCCGGCCGAAGGGGAGCATGCCTCCATTATCGGTGCGGTACTCGTTCATGGAGGCCTCCAGAAGCTGGATTTCGGTTTCGGCCTTCTTGACGAGCTTCTTGTTCTGGTAGCTGCCCACGGCCACCCACATGCCGGAGGCCAGCATGGCGAGGATGGCAACACCAATCAGGATTTCAATGAGGGTGAACCCTTTGCTGTTTTGCGGAGAAAGTTTCATGGCTGGTTATTACACGTTCTTGATGATTTCCATCATCGGCATGAACATGGCGAGCACGATGCTGCCTACCACCACGGCCAGGAACACAATCATGAGCGGTTCGAGCATGGCGGTGAGGGCGGTCACGGTGTTGTCCACTTCTTCGTCATATACTTCTGCCACCTTCATGAGCATATCCGGCAGCTGACCAGTTTCTTCACCCACGTCCACCATGGAAATCATCATGGGCGGGAATACGTTGCAGGCACTCATCGGGGTGACGATGGATTCACCCTCGCGCACGGAATCGTGAATCTTGGTCACGGCATCTGCCACCACCACGTTGCCAGCGGTATCGCGGGTAATCAGGAGGGCCTGCAGAATCGGCACACCGGAGGACACGAGCGTGCCGAAGGTACGTGAGAAGCGGGCCACGGCGCTCACCTTGGTCAGGTCGCCGATCTTGGGCATCTTGAGCACCATGGCGTCCACCGTGCGGCCACCCTTGGGGGTGCGCTTCCAGATGGAGATACCCACGATGGCTGCTGCAATGAAGCCCAGGAAGAGCACGGCATTGGGCACAAAGGGAATCACCGAGTCTGCCATGCAATTATCGGAGAAGTTGAACACGAACTCGGAGAGCGCCGGCAGTTCCATGTTCTGGCCTTCGAACATTTCCTTGAACTTGGGCACAATCACCAGCATGAGGAAGACGAGGATGCCCACGGCAATCACCATGATGATGGTGGGGTACACCATGGCAGATACAATCTTGGAGCGCAGGCGGTTGGCCTTTTCCTGGTATTCAGCCAGACGGTTGAGTACGACTTCCAGTACACCGCCGAGCTCACCGGCCTTCACCATGTTCACAAAGAGCTTGTTGAACATCTTGGGATAGGTCGAAAGCGCTTCGGAGAAAGTGGAACCGCCCTGCACGGATTCACCCAGAGCCACAATGGTGGCGCGAAGGTTCGGGTTGGGTTCCTGCTTGCTGAGCACGTTGAGGCTCTGCAGCAGGGGAAGACCGGCATCAATCAGCGTGGCGAGCTGGCGGGTGAACACCATGAGCTCTTTCTGCTTCACTGCTGCGCCCGCTTTGCCTTTGGCGCCGCCTTCCTTCTTCTTCTTGCCCTTGGCTGCCTTTTTCTCTGCTTTCTTGACGGCAGAAGGCCCGCCCTTTGCTTCCTCGCACTCGCGCACGAGCAAGCCCTGGGCTCGCACCATTTCCATGGCGGCAATCTTGTTGTCAGCGGTTACAAAGCCTGTCTTTTCAGCGCCGTTCTGGTCGAGCGCGGTGTATTTGAAATTAGGCATAGTGTATAGTAAGTTAAAGGAAAAATGTTGTTATGATAAAAAGATAGCAGATACGCGCGGCGGCGTCAAGCCATTAGGTGTACTTGAGCACTTCTTCAATGGTGGTGTTGCCTTCAAAGATGTTCTGGATGCCGTCTTCTCGCAGGGTGGTCATACCCAGCTCGATGGCTTTCTGCTTCAGTACGATGGAGGGCACGTTCTGCGTGATGAGCTCCTTGATGGGGTCGCTCACGTTCAGCAGCTCGTGGATGCCCTTACGGCCCTTGTACCCGGTGTTGGCGCACTTATCGCAGCGGGCGCCGGTGAAGAACTGCTGGCTGCCGATGAGCTGCGGGTTGATTCCCAGCTGGTTGAGCAGCGTGGCAGACGGGCGGTAGGGAGTCTTGCAGTACGGGCAGATGGTACGCACCAGACGCTGACCCAGCACACCCAGCAGGGTGGCGGCCAGCAGGAAGGGCTGCACGCCCATGTCCACGAATCGCGTCACGGCGCCTGCGGCATCGTTGGTGTGCAGGGTGGAGAGCACAAGGTGACCCGTCAGAGCGGCCTGAATGGCAATCTGGGCGGTGTCGGTATCGCGGATTTCGCCCACGAGGATGCGGTCCGGGTCCTGACGCAGGAAGGCACGCAGCACACGCGGGAAGGTCACGCCGATGGCTTCGTTGATGGGAACCTGCACAATGCCGTCGATGTCATATTCCACCGGGTCTTCTGCGGTGAGCAGCTTGGAGTCCACGGTGTTCACCTCACGCAGGGCGGCGTAGAGCGTGGTGGTCTTACCGGAACCCGTCGGGCCCGTCACCACGAAGATGCCGTTGGGCTTGTTCACCGTGTCGATGATGTATTCATGCAGGTGGGGGGAGAGGTTCAGGTTGTCCAGGTTGAGGCTCACGCTGTTGCGGTCGAGCACACGCATTACCACGGATTCACCGTACTGGGTGGGCAGGGAGTTCACACGCATGTCCACACCGGCTTCGCCCACCTTCATCACGATGCGGCCGTCCTGCGGCACGCGGCGTTCGGCAATGTTCATGCCGGCCATCACCTTCACGCGGGAGATGACCGAGTTGGCCAGGTGCACGGGGGGCGGGGCCATTTCATACAGGGCACCGTCCACACGGTAGCGAATCTTGAACTCCGTCTCAAACGGCTCCAGGTGAATATCGGAGGCCTTTTCCTTGATGGCCTGCATAATCACCAGGTTCACAAACTTGATGACCGGGGCGGCGTTGGCTTCCTCTGCGCCATCATTGCTGCCCACGTTCATGTTGTCGAGCTCGGCCAGCAGGTCGCCCATGGCGGCCTCTGCGCCACCGTAGCATTCTGTGATGCGGGCGCGCACTTCGTAATCTGCCGCCACGTACAGGTAGATATCCTGTCCGGTAGCCACGCGCAGGTCATCAACCGTCTGCGGGTTCAGCGGGTCTTCCAGGCACACGTAGAGTCCTTCACCGGCGCGGTACTCGATGGGCAGGGCACCGTGCAGACGCGCCATGCCTGCGGGCAGCATGTTGAGCACATCCTGGGGCGGGGTGAATTCTGCCAGGGAAATGTACTGGGCACCCACCTCCATGGCGATGACATTCCAGAAATCTTCCGGGGCGCTGATGATGCCGAAATCAATCAGCGTTTCCCACAATTCCTTACCACTGTTGGACATTTCGTCCGCAATATCCTTGGCAACGGAACGCTCCAGCATGCCGTTGTTGATGAATACATCAATTGCAACCTCGTTGTTCATATGTGTAGTAATCTGGTGTGGTGTGGGAAATTAGCTGGCGTCGCCGGTGGTGACACGGATGATTTCATCTGCAGAGGTGAGGCCGGCCAGCACCTTGCGGATACCGTCTTCGCGCAGGGTGCGCATGCCGAGCTCGCGGGCGCGCTTGCGCAGCTGGGCAGAGGTCAGGTTCGAGTTGATAAGCCCGCGTACGTCATCCGATACCTCAAAGATTTCGAAAATGCCGAGACGGCCCTTCATGCCCTTGCCGCGGCAGCGGTCGCAGCCCATCGGGTTGGGGACCTTCACCGGGCGGTTGATGTCAATGCCCAGGGTGGTGGCCTGTTTCGGGGTGAGCTGGCCGTCAATCTTGCAGGAGCAGAGGCTGCGGCAGAGACGTTGTGCCATAATAGCGCGCACAGCCGAGGCAATGAGGAAGCGGTCCACGCCCATGTCTGCCAGACGCGCCACGGAGGAGGGTGCATCGTTGGTGTGCAGGGTGGAGAGCACGAGGTGACCGGTCATGGCGGCCTGAATGGCGATGGCGGCGGTCTCCCCGTCTCGGATTTCACCAATCATGATGATGTTCGGGGCCTGGCGGAGCATGGCGCGCAGGGCGGCCGCGAAGGTCATGCCGATTTCGGAACGGATCATTACCTGGTTGATGCCGCTCATTTCGTATTCCACCGGGTCTTCTGCGGTGATAATCTTCTTGTCCGGGCGGTTCAGGTAATTCAGGCAGGCGTAGAGCGTGGTGGTCTTACCGGAACCCGTGGGGCCGGTCACCAGAATCACGCCATCGGGCAGGGTGACCAGGCGGTCGAAGGTGGCTTCGTCGTCGGAAAGGAAGCCCAGCTGCGGCAGGCCCAGCGCCAGGGCGGATTTGTCCAGAATACGCATCACGACGGATTCGCCGTGGTTGGTGGGCACGGTGCTTACACGGAGGTCGATATGCGCGCCGTCGCGCAGGTCCATTTCGATGCGGCCGTCCTGTGGTACTCGCTTTTCGGCAATGCTCATGGAGGAGCTCATCACCTTGAGACGCGCCACGATGGGCCCGAGGAGCTTCTTGGGATGATTGGCCACTTCCACCAGGCGTCCGTCCACGCGGAAACGCAGACGCACGCGGTCTTCCATGGGTTCGATGTGAATATCCGAAGCGCGCATCTCATGGGCTTCGTTGAACATGTTGTCCACCAGCTCAATGATAGGACCTTCCGTATCGCCCTTGGCGAATTCCTTCTTTTCCGGGTAATATTTGTCCAGCGCCTTGGTAAGCTGCGGCTCGCTGGTTACAAAGAAACTCACATCGCGCCCCAGGAACTGCGGCAGACTGTCCATGGTCTGCATGTCAAAGGGGTCAATGATGGCTACCTGCAGGGAGAAGCCGTCATCTCCCAGCGGCAGGAACTTCACGCGGCGTGCCAGTTCTCCCTTAACCGTGGCGATGATGGCCGGGTCGATTTCAAACGAGGTGACATCCACGTATTCCAGCCCGGAATTGGCTGCGGCGATTTGTGCGATGTATTCGTGAGTAAAGTATTTATTTTCAATAAGATGCTCAATAATGTTATCCAGCGGCGAAAGCTGCATGCGGATAGAATCGAGGGTCATCTCATCAATTGCCCCGGCTTCTACCAGGAGCTGCAGGAGAAAGTCTTCGTTCGAGTACACGGAAGTAAGAAAGAGTGGAGTGAATAACGCGTTACGAGCGCAATCTGCGCCTGTCCTGCAGTCTACACCAAATACGTGGCCTCGTCAATCACGCAGTTGATTTCTCGTTATCTTTTTTACGAAACTCGCGGAAAAGATGCCGGATTTGCCGAATTTTTGCTTGCCGAAGGGGAGGGGGTGTGCTATAAGCCCTGCGTCATCATGAAATCCGCTCTAATCAACTCTGCCTTTGCTGTTATGCTGCTGAGCGTCCCGGTTTGTCCGGCGCAGACTGCTGCGGCTGGGGCAGAGGAGGTGATTTCAGCGGAGGCCACCCAGGCGGTGGCTGTGGCAAATGCCGGGGTGGAACGCCTGGCAGAATTGCTGGTGCAGGTGGAGGATGCCGCCAGTGCTGCGGCGCTGCTGCCGCAGATTGCCGAAACGCTGGAGAGTGTGCGGGCGCTGGAGACGGGATCCTTTGCAGAAGATGATGAGGAAATGATGGCGGCCGGATTTGCCAATGACTGGTATCTGCTGGTGGAGGATGAAGTGGCCCGCCTGGTGGATGCTGATTTCTACGGCAATGCGCAGTTGCGCCAGTTGCTGGATGCCGGCGATTCGGCAGATGAAGCGTTTGAAAAGCCGGTATCCCACCCTGCGGCTTCCACAGAAGCCCCTGTACAGGAAGCCGCCACAGAGTCTCTGCTTCCGCGTTGATTCGGGCGGTTTCAACGCTTGTTCCGCTCCTGGAGCGGCGCATTTATCGGCTTACTGGCTTTCTTGGCACTTGCCAAGCGCGGGAAATCAGTTATAATGCTGCGCGTAACACCATTTTTACGTATATACGATTATGCCTGATGCACGATTCCAACCGCTGCCCGGATTCCGCGATTTTGCCCCGCAGGAATGCGCATTCCGCAACTATTTGTTCAACACCTGGCGGCGCGTGGCTCATCGCTACGGGTTTGTAGAATGGGAAGCCCCCACCATCGAATCCACGGAGCTGTACCTCAAGAAATCCGGCGGCGAGCTGCCCACCCAGCTGTTCCGTTTCAAGGACCAGGGCGAGCGCGACATTACCGTGCGCCCGGAGCTTACCGCCTCCCTTGGCCGCATTGCCGCCGCCTACCAGCGCGAGTACACCAAGCCGCTCAAGTGGTTTGAAATCGGCTCCTGCTTCCGCTACGAAAAGCCGCAGAAAGGCCGCTTGCGCGAGTTTGTGCAGTTCAACGCCGATATTCTGGGCGAGGCAGGGGAGGGCTCCGATGCCGAGCTGATTTCGCTGGCGATTGATTGCATGCGCGAGTTCGGGTTCACGGCAGATGATTTTGTGGTGCGTATCTCTGACCGCGAGGTGTGGCTTAAATACGCTGCCGATAATGGCGTGGACGAGGAACGTGTGCCGGATTTCCTGGCCATCATCGACAAGTTCGAGCGTGACCGCCCCGAATACTGCCAGGAGAAGCTCGATGCCTTCGGGATGAAGCGCGAGGACCTGGTGAATTTCATTGCCAACCCGCCTGCCGGCTGCTCTCCGCGGTATGATGCCGTGCTGGCCGAGCTGGAGGCCCGTGGGCTTGATGCCTATGTGAAACTGGACCTCTCCGTGGTGCGTGGCCTGGCCTACTACACCGGCCTCGTGTTTGAAATCTTTGACAAGGGGCACACCTTGCGCGCGGTGGCTGGCGGTGGCCGCTACAACGGCCTGGTTTCCACCCTTTCCAATGGTGCGGTGGACATGCCCGCCACTGGTTTTGCCATGGGGGATGCCGTGATTGCCCACCTCATCGAGGCATGCCCGGCGGCCAGGGCGCTGCGCGATGCCGCCCTCAAGGCTTCCCAGGTGGATGTGTGCATGGTGCTGGCAGCGCCGGAGAAGCGCCCGCAGATGCTGGCACTGGCTTCCGCTCTGCGCGATGCCGGCCTGCGTGTGGATCTGCCCCTGGCTCCGGCCAAGATGGGTAACCAGCTCAAGCGTGCAGAAAAGATTGGTGCCCGCTATGCGGTCATCATCGGCTCCGAATACCCGGAGCTGGAGCTCAAGAATATGCTCACCCGCGAATCGATGCACGCCTCGCCCAACGGACTCATGGCAGAGCTCCTTGGCGATGGCGAGGAGGTCTGATTTTCATGCTGCTCCGATTCATGCCGTTGCTTTTGCCGGGGGTGCTGCTGGTGCAGTGCGCCCCGGCGGGCATGGTGACGGCATCTCCCAGCCTGGCGGGGGTGCTCATCCAGAAGGAGCCGGAGCTGGTGGTTGCCTCGCGGGAGCAACTGGCCGCAGAGCTGCAGGGCTGGATTTCCTGCGCGCAGAATCCCGTGCGCTTCCGTCTGGCCGCTCCGCTCAAATCCCAGTGGCTCCGCTTCACCGGCGAGGAGGTGTGGGGCGAGTATGCCCGCCGCTGCTCTGCTACCTACATGGAGGACTCGGGGCATATTACCCTTAACCTCGAATACCGCGACTATGTGCGCCTGCGCGCCGCTTTGCGTACCCCGGATTTCCGCGCCTCCCTCTCCGGGGAGGAGGAACGCGTGCTGAGCCTGGCGGAGAAACGCACCCGCGCTTTGCTGCGTCCCGGTATGAGCGATGTGGAAAAATTGCTTGCCGTGCATGACTACCTGGTGCAGCACGGGCGGTATGATGCCGGAGCCGGCGGCAATGTGGCGGATTTGCTTGGGGACGGTAGTGGCAGTTGCGAGGCATACAGCGCAGCGCTGTGCGTGATGCTGGAGATAGCCGGGATTCCTGCCCGCCTTGTAACCGGAGATGCCGATGGCCCTCATGCCTGGAATATGGTGAAGCTGGGTGGCACATGGTACCACGTGGATGCCACATGGGACGACCCCGTGCTGGGCAACTCCGGCACGCAGGTGGTGAGCCATTCCTACTTCTGCTGCACAGATGCCGAAATGGCGCGGACCCACCGCTGGAATCGCGCGGCTTATCCTGCCTGCAATGGGGCAGATTGTTACTATTACCGCAGCCAGGGTATTTATTTCACCTCCTTTGCTGCGTACTGGCGCGCTGCTATGGCTGCATGGCGCAGCGGAGCCTCCAGGTTCGAGGGATATCTCACCACCTATGGCAGCCCGGCTGCCTTCCGGGCCGCTATGCAGCAGGCTTCCACCCCCGATTCGCCTGCCCGGATTTCCTGGACTGGCCCGGAAACCGGAGCAGGGGCGGTTATTGTTTCATTTGGTGGTTGAGCCCTGGCCAGCCCCATTGGCTAAATGCGCTGCTGCTGGCCACATGCTACACATTTTCCTTGCAATACATGGCAGAATGTGCTTCAATTCTCCCCGCAACGCGGCAGTGGCGGAATGGTAGACGCAGGAGACTTAAAATCTCCCGCCCATCAACAGGCGTACGGGTTCGAGTCCCGTCTGCCGTATGCATGAAGAAGCAGGTACACCCGGTATTCCGGCTGTGCCTGCTTTCTTTTGCTGAAGAGGTGGTTAACCCTTGTAGAATTTGTTGATGATGACGGCCAGCGCGCCATCGCCGGTCACATTGCAGGCGGTGCCGAAATTATCCATGGTGATGTAGAGCGCAATCATGAGCGCCTGTTCGTTCTCGCCGAAGCCGAGCATGGATTGCAGCACCCCCAGTGCGGCCATGATGGCACCACCCGGCACGCCCGGGGCGGCTACCATGACCACACCCAGCATCAGGATGAATCCGGCCATTTGTGTGAATTCCACCGGAGTGCCCTGCATCATCATGATGGCGATGGCGCAGGCCACGATTTTCAGCGTGCTGCCCGAGAGGTGAATCGTGGCGCAGAGCGGTACAACGAATCCGGCCACATCCTTGTTCACCCCGTTGGCGATGGTCTGGCGCAGGGTGACGGGAATGGTGGCGGCGCTGGATTGGGTGCCCAGTGCGGTGAAATAGGCCGGAAGCATGCGCAGAAGCAGCTTCAGCGGGTTGCGGCGGGCAATAAGACCTGCCACGCCGTATTGGAACAGCAGAACCCCGATGTGCAGCAGGAAGATAACGCCGATGATTTTGAGGAATACGGCCATGACTTCCTCTGCCTGACCGGAATAGGCCATATTGAGGGCAATGCCGAAGATGAAAAGCGGGAGCAGGGGGATGATGACGCTGCCGATGGTGCGGTAGATGATATCCCGGAAATCATTGAATGCGCCATGCAGTGTGCCGCCTGGCTGGCGGGCCATGCCCAGCCCCAGCACAAAGGCGAGGATGAGGGCGGTCATCACGCCCATCAGCGGCGGTATTTCAATGCTGAAATAGGCGGTTGCATCAGTGGCTGCCGCAAATCCGGAGCTGAGCGCGCCCGGGTCAATCAGGGAAGGGAAGGTCCATCCAGCGGTTACGTATGAGGCAAATCCGGAAATGAGCGTGGCAATATAGGCCAGTATGGTGGTGCCCAGCAGCATGCGCCCGGCTTTCTTGCCGATGTCTGCAATGGCGGGGGCGACCAGCCCCACAATGAGCAGCGGAATCACGAAGCCCAGGAACTGGCTGAACAAGCCATTGAAGGTGATGAATGCGCGTATGACCTTGAGCGGCAGAAGCCCGCCCAGGATGACGCCCAGTATCATGGCGATGATGATGCGGCCGACCAGGCCGATTTTGAACTTCTTCATACAGCTTGCATTCTAGCACGCTCCGTCCGCTGGTGCAATGTTTTTATTGCAGTTGGTGTGAGGAAATGAAAAAACCTTGCAATCATTGTAATTGCAAGGTTTTCCTAGGATACGAAGTATAAGATTCGAACTTATGACCCCATCCGTGTGAAGGATGTGCTCTACCACTGAGCTAACTTCGCATGTTGTGTTACCCGGTTGGGTGCGGCGGAATATTACATGAACCTTTGGCAGATTGCAAGTCTTTTTTTGCTTTTTGCTGTGATTTTGTGATTTTTTATGCGGTGTGGCATCGTTAGACCGGGCGGGAATGGTGTCTGATTGTTATGTTTCTTGCTTGCTTAGGCATTGAAATGCCGCAGGGAATGATTGACAGTTCCGGGAAAGAATGGTAGAGTGGGCTTTACCTGCTTATGAAAAAGTTTTTTCTGATTCTGATGATACTGGTAGTGGCCGTTGCAGCTGTCCTGGTGTGGATGTATGCACCGACACGGTTTGAGGTAACACCGGAGATTGCCCCGGCAGAGCTTGCCGCCGCAGAATCAATCCCTGCAGAAACGCCTGCACCTGAGCCTGTGGTTGCTCCTGTTGCCGAGCCTGAGGTTGAGCCTGAGGTTGAGCCTGAGGTTGTGCCTGTGCCGGTTGAAGAACCTGCGCCGGAGCCTGAATTGCCGGCTCTCACTGCTGAGGCAGAGGCTTTGCTGCCCCATGCGGAAGCTGGTGATGCCGTGGCGCAGTTCAACCTGGCGCGTCTGTATGCGCTGGGGGAGGGGATGCAGGTGAACCGCGCAGAGTTTGTGCGCTGGTGCCGCACAGCGGCAGACCAGGGGCTGCCTGAAGCGCAGTACACGATGGGCTGCTGCTATCTTCGCGGTCTGGGGGTGGAGATTTCCCCGGATGAAGGCCGCCGCCTGCTGGAGGCTGCCGCTGCTGCCGGTTATGCGCCAGCGGCAGAAGAACTGAAGCGCTGAATCCTTTTCTCAAACACACACAACAAAAGAAAATATGGCTTCTCTTAATATACACGGAAAAGAAAATATTGTAAAACCGGGGTTTTACATGCCCAACCGCATTTCTGCGGCGGCGGTCAAGGCACTGCATGCCTTGCTGGATGGCAAGGTCTGTTACCTGATTGACCCTGCATTTGCGCCTGCCGATGAGGTGATGAAGGCGCTGAAGGCCTGCAAGGCAGAGATTGAGCATTTTGATTTCCGCAATACGACTCCGCTGGCCGTGCGCGAGCAGATTCTCACCCGTATGCAATCCGGGCTCAGCGTGGTATTCATGCCCGGGCAGGTGTCCAAGTGGCGCGGTACATACAGCGATGTGCCTTCCCCCTTCCTGAAGCATGTCGGCAGCCTGCATATTTCCCCCATTCCTTTGTTCCTGGGGCACTATGGCAAGACCATTACCGGGCTTTACCGCGAGGTGGATGAGCCGGGCTGCCACCAGGAGTTCTGCATTCTGCCCAAGCTGGCGGCCGGTCCCCGCACGGGCGAGCGCCTCATGGCGGTCTGGCTGGAGAAGAGCGCAGAGCTTTTTGCGGCGCAGCCTATTCTGAATACCTCGCTCACCACGCAGCTGGTGCATGCCATCAAGCGCTTCCCGAATGTGGAGATTGTGGATGGCATGACGGGCAGCGTGCTCACGCAGTTCAAGGCGCTGGGCGTGGCTATGGCTGTGGCCAAGATGCTGGCAAAGCGTGATGATAAGCGCATCGGTGTGATTCTGCCGCCCGGGGCAGGTGGCGTGATTGCCACGCTGAGCTGCCTGCTGGCAGGTGTGGCACCGGTCATGATTAACTATGCCACCTCTGCAGCCGCTTTTGAAAGCACGGTGCGCCAGGCAGGGCTCAAGACATTCATTACCGCCCGCAAGTTCATGCAGAAGCTGCCACAGTTCCCCTGGCCGCCGGAGGAGCAGTTGATTCTGGTGGAAGACTTGCTCCAGAAGACGCCCAAGCTGACACTGGCTTCGCATGTGCTCATGGCCAAGATGCTGCCTGCCGCCGCCATCTGCGCCATGTATAAGACGGATTCCCGCCGCCGCAATGATGAAGCGGTTGTTCTCTTTACCTCCGGTTCCAGCGGTGAGCCCAAGGGCGTGGTGCTGACCCACCGCATGGTGCTGGCCAATGTGGCCCAGTGCGCCTGCCGCCTGGATTTGACGGATTGCCGCTTCCTGGCCAGTCTGCCTATTTTCCACAGCTTCGGCATGACGGTGAACATGATGCTGCCCATGCTTTCCGGCTGCATGGTTTGCGCCTACCCGAATCCCACGGATGCCCGCACCCTCAACGAGCTGATTCAGAAATACCGGCTCACGCTGGTGTGTGCCACGCCCACCTTCGGCCGCGCCATGCTGCGCCGCGCTGAGCCCGATACCTACAAGAGCGTACGCTACTTCGTGCTGGGGGCAGAGAAACTGCAGCCTGACCTGGAGCAGGAATTCATTGACAAATGCGGGGTGTACCCGATGGAGGGGTACGGCCTGACCGAGACCTCCCCGGTGGTGGCGGCCAATATGCCCGCGCCCACGCCCATTCCCGGTACCAAGTTCTTTGTGCCCGGTACAGTCCGCCCTGGTGTGGGTGCCATGCTGCCCGGCATTGCCATCCGCATTACCGATGTGGATGACGATACCCGCGAACTGCCCCTCACGGAGCGCGGCATGATCTGGTTCAAGGGTGCCAATGTGTTCAGCGGCTACATCGGCCGCCCCGAACTGAACAGCGAAATCTTCCACGATGGCTGGTTCAAGACCGGCGATATCGGACAGATGGACCTCAATGGCTTCATTACCCTGGGAGGCCGTCTTTCCCGCTTCTCCAAGATTGGTGGCGAAATGGTGCCGCATGAAGGGGTGGAGCTGGCACTCTCCATGGGCTTCAACCTCAGCTCCGAAGATTCTGTGCAGATTGCCATTGCCGGCGTGACCGACCCGCAGAAGGGCGAGGCTCTGGTTCTGCTCTCCTCTCTGCCGCAGCACCAGCGCAGCTCTGAGGAAAAGGAAATCCTCTCCTCCATCCGCACCATGCTGGCCGATATGTCCTACCCCACCCTCTGGGCTCCCAAATATCTCGTGCCGGTGGAGTCCATCCCGGTGCTGCCCACGGGCAAGCTGGATTTGCGCGGCTGTAAGCTGCTGGCAGAGGAAGCGCTCTGCATCCAGTCCTGATGACGCGGCAATAACTTCAGAGCAGGGCGGCTTCTGGTGGAAAACTGGGAGCCGCCCTTGTATTTTAGCTTGCTTTTCACGGCAAAACTGGCATAATAGCCCCGTCTATGCGGCGTAAGCTGCTGAATATCCTGAAAATTAAGACTTATGAAAACGCTGAAGCGATTCGTACTTGTGGGCGCCCCTGCCTCCGGCAAGGGTACGCAGTCCTCTTTCCTTTCCGAGACCTACGGTCTGAAGCCCCTGAGCACCGGCGCTCTGCTGCGCGCTGAGATTGCCGCTGGTTCCGAGCTGGGTCTGGAAGCCAAGAAGTACATGGATGCCGCCATGTTCGTGCCGGATGAAGTGGTGAACGGCATCGTGGCCAAGTGGCTGGGTGAGAACAAGGATTGCGGCTGCCTGCTCGATGGCTATCCCCGCACCGTTTCCCAGGCCGAGACCCTCGATGCCAACCTGACCGCCATGGGCCTGGGTGTGGATATCGTGGTGTACCTCAACGTATCTGCCGAGCTCATCGAAGCCCGCATGCTCAAGCGCAAGGCATGCCCCGCCTGCGGCGAAACCACCCGCAACGGTGAGGAAATCTGCCCGAAGTGCGGCGGCGCCATGATTGTGCGCTCCGATGACAACCCCGAGGCTTTCGCCAAGCGCCGCAAGGACTACGAGACGCTGACCGTGCCTGTGGTGGAACACTACCGCGCCCAGGGCAAGGTGGTGCAGATCGACGTGACCGAGGAAGGCGAACCCGAGGCTGTTTCCGCCCGCATCGCCGCCGCTGTGCGCACCTACTGCGAGAAGTAAGGAGCTCCCTGCCATAAAGACATTGTTTTTCCGAGCCGGTTTCCCGTCATGGGGAACCGGCTTTCTGCCTCTATTTGCCGGGTTTTCCGCCGGATGCGCCGGCGATGCTGGAAAAACCGCTTGACCTGCCGCCCGATAATGGCTAGACTATTACCGACTTCTCTTTTGGAATAAACATGATGTGTCAGATAAATCCAGATTTCTGACAGAAAAAAGAGAACAATCCCGTATATATCATATATGAAACTGAATCGTGTATTGACGCTGGCGTTCCTCGCCCTCTTCGCTGCAAGCGGGCTGCAGGCTCAGTCGCTGTCTCCGGACACCAAGACCCGCTGGGATAAGGGCACCCTCGTGGTGGAATCCCCGGTGCGTCCGGAAGGTCAGCAGCATGTGGTGGGCCTTACTGCCCCCAAGATGAAGACCGTTCGTGTGGCATTCGTGGGCCTTGGTATGCGCGGCCCGGGTGCTGTTGCCCGTTTCACCCACATCCCCGGTGTGGAGATTGTTGCCCTGTGTGACTACGAGGCCAAGCGTGCCGAGAAGTGCCAGAAGTACCTGCGCGTGGCCGGCCTCGCCCCTGCTGACATCTACTCCGGTGCTACTGGTTATGAGGAACTTTGCAAGCGCGATGACATCGACCTTGTGTACGTTGCCACCGACTGGGATCACCACTTCCCCGTGGCACAGTGCGCTCTGAAGAATGGCAAGCACACCGCCATCGAAGTGCCCAGCGCCATGAACCTCCAGCAGTGCTGGGAGCTCATCGACCTTTCTGAGCAGACCCGCAAGCACTGCATGATTCTGGAGAACTGCTGCTACGACTGGTTCGAGCTCGATGCCCTCAACATGGCCCAGAAGGGTATTCTGGGTGAAGTGCTCTACGCCAAGGGTGCCTATATCCACAACCTTGACCCGTTCTGGGATGCCTACTGGACCAACCCCGAGAACGACCCCGAGAAGCTGGCCTGGCGTCTCAAGTACAACAAGGAGAACCGCGGCGACGTGTACGCCACCCACGGTCTCGGCCCGGTGGCCCAGGTGATGAACATTCACCGTGGTGACCGCTTCACCACCCTCGTGGCCATGGACACCAAGTCCGTACACGGCCGTGAGCTCGTGGAGAAGAAGACCGGCAGGCCCTGCCCGGAATTCCGCAATGGCGACCACACGACCACCCTTATGCGCACTGCTAATGGCAAGGTTGTGGAAATTCAGCACAACGTGATGAACCCGCAGCCCTACAACCGCCTGTTCCAGCTGACCGGCACCCGCGGTTTTGCCAACAAGTACCCGGTTGAGGGCTTTGTGCTGGAGAGTAGCCACATGGCTGGTGCTGAAGGGGCTCCCGACCTCGAAGACCTCGACTCCCACTCCTTCATGAGCGATGAGAACATGAAGAAGCTGCGCGAGACCTACCGCCACCCCATCATCAAGAAGTACGGCGAGATGGCCGAGAAGGTGGGCGGCCACGGCGGCATGGACTTCTTCATGGACGTGCGCATGGTATACTGCCTGCAGAACGGTCTTCCCCTGGATATGGACGTGTATGACCTGGCTGAATGGTGCAGCCTGGCTGAGCTCGGCTCCATCTCCATGGACAACAACAACTGCTCCGTGTCTTTCCCCGACTTCACCCGCGGTTACTGGAACCTGGTGGACGGCTACAAGCACGCCTGGGCTTCCCCGGCTGATGAAGCTGCCACTGAGGCTGCTGCCGAGGCTTACACCGAAGCTCAGAAGATCGCTGTGAAGAAGCTGAACCTCTGGGCATTGTACGATGCTGCCGCTGCTGGCGACGCCGCTGCCAAGGCTGCATACGATGCCGCTGCTGCCCAGCTCGACGCTGAAATCGTGACCGCTGAGAAGGCTACCGCCGCCGCCAAGGCTGCTGCCGAGAAAGCCTACACCGAGGCTTACGAGGCTGTGGAAGCCGCTCAGAAGTAAGATTCTGCTGATAAACGCTGATTTTATCCCTCCGCCGGGATGCCCCCTCCAACCGGGCATCCCGGCGATTTTTTTATTCCGCTTGCTGTCGCTTCTCATCCAATGGTTTACGAGTTGAGCGGAAAAAACGGGAGTGACGCTCCCGATTTTTCCGCCCTGGCACTCCCGATTTTTCGCTTGAATGCGTAACCTATTTGTGCTAAGTATGGTTATACAATCATGCCTGTCTGCCGCTGCCAATGGGTGAACCTGAAGAACCCGCTCTACATCCGCTATCACGATGAAGAGTGGGGCCGTCCCTCGCGGGATGATGCCTACCTCTACGAAATGCTCCTGCTGGAGATGTTTGTGGCCGGGCTTTCGTGGGAATGCGTGCTCAACAAGCGCGAGGCCTTCCGCGCCGCCTTTGCCTGTTTCAATCCGCAGGCCGTGGCTGCCTTTGGCGAGGCTGAGGTGGCCGCGCTGCTGCAGAACCCCGGCATCATCCGCCACCGCGGCAAGATACAGGCCGCCATCGCCAACACCCGCATCTTCCTGCAGATTCAGGCAGAGCAGGGCAGCTTTGCCGCCTATGCCTGGGGCTTTACCGGAAACAACGTGGTGCGCGAGCCCTATACGCAGCGCACCACCTCGCCGCTCTCCGACTCCCTCTCCCGCGACCTCCGCTGCCGCGGCATGCGTTTCTTCGGCTCTACCACCGCCTATTCCTGGCTCCAGGCCGTCGGCATTATCAACGCCCATGGAGAGGAATGCGGTACTCGTTGACACTATACCCTTGACAAAAGGGGAGATGAATGCTAAACAAAACTTTGATACAGGTGCATATTTATGCTGATAAACTTTACTTTTGAGAATTTCAGATCATTTCGTGATGCTGCTGAGTTTTCCATGTTAGCTTCTGAAGAAGAAGGCTTGGAATGTGATACGCTTTTGCCGGTTTCAGATGTTAAATTATTACCATTGACTGCAGTTTATGGTGGTAATGCCTCTGGTAAGACCAATTTTGTACGCGCATTGTATGAATTGCGAGCGCTGGTATGCGATGGCAAGGTTAAAAATTATATGCCATTCAGGTTGGATGATGTAAGTCGCAATTCACCAACAGTTTTTACCATAGAGATTTCGACCGGGAATGAGGAATGGCGCTATTCTCTCAGTATTCAAGGACAGCAAGTTGTGGAGGAGTCTTTATACTGTCTCTCATCTGAACTTCCTGTCTATTCAAGAAATGAAAAAGGCTCAGTGGAGTTTGATGAGGCCTTTTTTGAACGAAAGAGTAAGGAGGAAATCAAAACGGCAAATGACATTGCTGGAACTACCGCTCAGAGCGATGTATTATTGACTACATTGCACAAATTGCAGGGGATTATGGTCGATTTTGCTGCTGTTGCCAGTAAGATTCATGCCTGGTTTGATGACGTCCTGATAATTAAGCCCGCATGGTTACCAGGGGTTGTTCCTGCCGTTATCTACCATACCAGTGAATTTTCGCCATACTTGAGAGATGCGGGTACTGGTATCAGTAATCTGTCGGTTAAATCATTACCGCTCAGGGCAGAAGGGAATCAAGAACAGGTGATAAATTTTATCAAGCAAACTATCGAAGAGAATGAAATCCGATCTATCAGGGACGTTGTTTTGCAGAAAAAAGAAGGGGAACTAATATCGTTGAAATGTGTGGCCCAACATGTACTTGCTTCCGGACGAGTGGAAACATTCGATTTGAGTGAGGAAAGTGATGGCACTAATAGCTTCATTAATTTATTACCTGTATTGCACAATCCGAAGAAAACTCCACGAGTATTCGTCATTGATGAATTAGACAGAAGTCTGCATACAAAGTTATCTCGCAAGCTGATTGAGCGTCACTTAGATATGGCTCGTTCCGGGGTGTCACAGCAGCTTATTTTCACGACTCATGATGTGATGCTTATGGACAAGGAGCTCCTGCGTCAAGATGAAGTCTGGTTAGTGGATCGTTATGAAGATGGCGCGTCTGAGTTGACATCATATATAGAATATGAAGGGGATAATGATAATATGCGCCAGATTTACTTGCAAGGTCGCATAGGAGGTATTCCAAATCTTTATCTTTAATGTGTTATGAGTGTTTATCCGAAGCGTAAAACAAAAATACGCACTCGAAGATCTCGGTTTATCATTGTTCATGAAGGCAGGGAAACGGAAAAAGAGTATATTCTCCATGTTAAAATGCTCTTGGGTATAGAGAGAAAATGCCATATAGAAACGCATCATGCCAAGCATACATCAATTGAGTCGATGATAGAAAAGATGACTCAACTGCAGGATTCTCCTGAACAGGACGACCAATTGTGGATAATTTTGGATCGCGATGGGGGAAACCGTGTTTCTGAGCAATTTAGCGCTTTAAGAAGATGGGAGCAATCTAGAGAAAATAATCGGGTCGCTCTCAGTAATCCCCGCTTTGAGTATTGGTTGTTGCTCCATGTTCTGGATAATCCGTCCGCAAGTAAGTCAAAAGAAGGTAATAGCTATATAGAAGAAAAAATACCTGGCTATACCAAAAATTTGTCTCGTTGTAAGCAGGTTTTCTCACTAGACTCCATTCGCAAGGCTGTAGCAAGAGCCGCGCAACAGGGGTATCCTACATGTCAGGACATCGAGAAAGCAGGCAGTGGAATGGGGGAACTGGTGCAGTTGTTTATGGCTGTTAATTGATTCCACCATAGCCAACACCCGCATCTTCCTGCAGATTCAGGCGGAGCAGGGCAGCTTTGCCGCCTATGCCTGGGGTTTTACCGGAAACAACGTGGTGCGCGAGCCGTATACGCAGCGCACCATCTCGCCGCTCTCTGACTCCCTCTCCCGCGACCTCCGCCGCCGCGGCATGCGCTTTTTCGGTTCCTCCACTGCCTATTCCTGGCTCCAGGCCGTCGGTATTATCAACGCCCACGGCCTGGAATGCGATTCTGCCTGTGCAAAATAAAGTACTGATGCAGTAAAAAAATAGCGAAAAAGATACAAGAAATACAAATAGAGGTTGACAATAGTATAAAAAGAGATATATTAAGTCTAGGCCTGCGCAGGTTTTATCTCATTTCCGAGATAGTGACGGGCAAAAAACACAAATACCCAAACAAAAATGACAATTACATCTCTTACTATTGCAACGCTCAGCCCCTTCATGGTGGCCGATGCTCAGGAAAAGGCCGTGGCTCCGGAAGCTACTACCTCCTACGTGTACAACTGGGAATCCCAGACCGCCACCGAAGGTGTGGGCGAAGGCGAGTTCGATGCAGGGCAGATGATTCGCGGCACGACAAGCATAATTGGGCACGGCATCCAGATTGACGACTGGCAGCTGGCTTGATTCCCTGATACCTCAAAATCACCAGGGCAGCGCCGTTTCTGCAAACAGCGCTGCCTTTTTCATTCGGACTGCCCATGATTTTGATTCTTTCCAACCGACGGGATGCCACCACCGACCTCCTCATGCCGCATCTGGAGGCGCATGCCGAGGTGTTCCGCTTAAATATCGACCTCTGGCGGGATTACAGCTGGAGCATCAGTGCCACCGGCTACGAACTGCGCGACCCCACCGGGCGCACCTGCCGGGAGTGTGAAGTAGGCGCCGTGTACGACCGCAAGGTCATGTTCGACCCACCCCGCATCGATGTGCCGGCAGAAGGCTGCCCGGAGGCATGGCTGCGCAACGAAGTGCTGCTTATCTGGAGCGGCATCAAGGATTTAGCCGTTCACAGCGGCAAATGCGCGCTTGTCCATCCCTCCCCGCACGGCACCTGGTACAAAATGCGCCAGATGCGCCTGGCGGCAGAATATTTCCCCGTGCCTGCCTGGCAGATGCTGCACCGCGCCCCGGTACAGCTGGCGGGAGAAGTCGTCTGCAAGACCAACGGAGTAGAACCCATGGGCAACGGGCAGATTCTCATGGTCAACAAAGTCGACCCCGCCCGGCTGGATACCGCCTACCCCTGGTTCCTGCAGCACTGTCTCAGCTGCGCCACACACGATGTCACCGTCGTCTATGTGAACGGCAAACTCTTCGCCTACGAAATGCCCCGCGGCGGCAGCACTGACTGCCGCATCGACACCTTCAACAACGAGTCCCTGTGGCGTCCCTGCGAGCTGACACCTGAGCAGGGCGATGCCATCTGCCGCATGATGCGCCGCACCGGTCTCTCCTTCTCCCGGCTTGATTTCCTGCGCGATGCCGACGGTACCCTCCATTTCCTGGAATTCAACGTGAACGGCCAGTACGCCTGGCTCGACCTGCACAACGAACGCGGCCTCCTCACCGCCATCGCCCAGGAAATCCTCCGCGTCCACGCCGCCCACTCATAACTCTCTTTTCTCCTTCCCCTTTCGCCTGTCTCGGCGTAGAAAGCGGGGAACTTCCCCGACTCGAAGCCGGATAACTCGTAATTCGTAATTCGTAACCCGTCCTTCCCACTTCGTACCTCCCACCTCGTACATCGTACTTCAAAATGCTTTACCGCTACCTCCAATTCCTCGGCTACCTCCTTGCCTTCATCCTCCTCTTTGCCGGCATCCTCTACGGCCTGCTCTGCCTCTGGGGTTAATACTCGAGGGGGCATCCCTTTTCCATATTCATGAAACTGTAGTCATCTGGAGCGAAAAGCGAGAATAAGGACTAGAGTTCAATTTATTTCAGTATGTTGGCTTCAATTGATATATTTGTCTTGCTTTGTTAGAAACGTATGGTAGAGTATCTGTATGATATTGTGCTGTGTCAAGGCTCTCGAAGATACCTGTACTAAGATTCTGGAAGAGTTAATGCAGATAGCGGCCATGATGGCGGGGGCAGATGCCAGTATTCTGCTCCTGGTTGTGGGGGGGCTGGTATTGCTGGTGTTAATACTGGCGGAGTCCCTTCATGCCTTGAAGCTTGCGAGTCTGACAGCGTTTAATAGGTGCGTGGGTAACTTGTATTTGCACTGTTGTAAAAAAAACGTCGTAAGGCATTCTATATCTGATTGGCATAGATTTTATCATTATGGGTTATTGTGGGGGAATACCTTGGTGTTTTTAGTGTATTGCGCGGTGCTTGGTGGTTGTTTTTGTTGTTATAGCGGGAGCTGGGAATCCACATTCATTCTTGTATGGTGCTCTTTTTTGATATACTTGTATACACGGGAATATGAGGGCTACATGACACGTCGCCGCAGTCCTGGTAAAATGGAAACGGGAGTGTGGGTAAAAGTGTATCGGAATTTGATATATGTGACGCTTTTTGGATTGTATCTGTGGGCGGCTGGCTCCTGTATCGATGAAGGGTGTGGTTGCTATTTTGTGTTGTTGCAGTCCGGGTTGATCTGGTTATTCTTGCGTTGGTGGCCGCGGGTTACGGCGGGACATGATGATGACCTGTATTTGCACGTTGAACTGAATCGGGAAAAGTATTATGCAACGTTTCATTCTGCGGTACGCCAATATGCTCATGAACAGAGAGATGAGGCGACAGTGATAGCATTGGTTGCAGGTTGGGGACACGGTAAGACGCATTTGCTTCAATACGTTGCAAGCCGCTTGGCTTTACCTTACATAAAATTGTTGCATGATGATGTCTCCGCAGATAACTTGTATCGAGACAGATTTGTTATATGTAAGGTAAGTATGTGGCAATATAAGGATATTGAGAGCGCGTGGTTTGGTGTGGCAGACGCTTTGTCTCGTTCCCTGACCGGGAGCGGAGTGCCACGATATCTGTGTGATGCTGGGTGGTTTCATCGTGCTGTTTTGTCTATCTTGAAATCGTTGCAATTTATAGGTGTACCGATGGTGCAATCTCTATTTAATTTCGTGCGAAGTGAGACAGGAAGTACTCAGAATGCAGAAAGAATAACAGAATGGATGCGGCAACGATATGGTGATAGAAAAGCCTTGCTGATTCTGGATGACATAGAGCGGTCCAATGCAGAAATTATTGGAGGTATGCTGTCATTGGTCGAACGCTTGAAAAAGTTGCCGTTTCTTGTGGTGATATGTTCTTTTTCGTACAAAGAAATGAAAGAGAAATGCAATTCATTTCGCATCACTCACTCATCGTTTGAAAGTTTTATCGAAAAAGTGTTTAATCGGATAGAACGCATGCCAGAAAATGAATCGGTTGCATTGAAAGCATATTATGATTCGTATGCCGGGAATAAATATGGAGAGGATGCGAAGTCTATCAGCATTAAGGACGATTTGAAGCTTGATTTTGATTACGCCCGTCAGGTGGAGCGAGTGGCAGATTTGTGCGAGAGCCTGTACAGGGAATATTTTCAGCCGAGAATGTCGTCCGCTCAGAATCAACTTGACATTGAAGATTCGTACTATCTGCTGATGACGGTGGCGACAGAAATACTGCGTTTGTATCATCCCTCACGTTTAGAGGAGGATTGGGTCAAAGAGAAGCACCTCATGGAAACGCAGAATTGTGGCAAAACACAGGTTGCTCCTACTCTGAAAGAAGCAGATTTAATGACTGATAGTAATAGGCTGATAAACTCTGTAGTGACGAGCAAAGTATATGGTGACAAAATTCATTTTGACTGGGCATATCGGAAGGAATACAGCCGTAGAAATCAGCTTTCTGTTAATGATTGTGAGCATGCCGTTTCATATATGAACGGCACTCCCTTGACGATAGAAAGAGTTTTGAAGAAGGCTTTTAGTGAGATTAACAAAGGGAATATCAAGGAAGCGGCAGAGGACTTATTGAACCATGTCCTGTTCATGGCCTATGGAAAAGGAGGCAATGTTGAACCCTTGATATTTATCCTGAAAGGTGAGCTGGAGTCTCTTGCTGACTTTCATGGCAATTCGTATTTGGATAAAGAGAGTTTGATGATAAGTCTCTTGGTTGTAAGCAGTGGTAAGGATTTGCCGGATGATTCTCCTCTGGTGGAATTGACACTCTCTTTCCTTGATTGTATAAACACCGAAACGCTGGTGCGATTGTGCAATGGTATATATTGCGATGCCGGGAAAACTAGTCGCATGGGCTACGGAGCATTACCAGCACCGGAATCTGGAAATTGTTTGCATCCAAAAATTAAGCAAACAATGGAATTCAGGTATACTATGCATATTTGCAAGTACTTATCTCGTGAAACAGATAATGTCGGTTTGATGAAGCTGATGAATGAAAGATGGATGCAACGTTATCTGCAGTGCCAGTTTGATTACGAGAGTATGCACGCACTTTCGAAAACCTTGAAGGAAAAACTGCTGACTATTGGGGAGATTCCTTCCAAATCATGGATTCAGCTACTAGTGAATGTGTGTATTTTGCTGGAGAACGTATGCTTATCAAAGCAACGGGATTCAGATAGACAGTTAATGTCGTTAAGCCGGTTTATCTTGACGAGCGTGATGATAGATACTTCCTCGTTCTGCTCGCATTTGAGGGATTTGAAAGACAATCAGGTTTTGCCGTTTGACTCTCTGTTGCAAAATGTGAGTAAGGTTGAAGAAAATATGCAAGATGAGGAGACGAAAAGGGTATTGCGAGATTTGTTGGCTTGCTTGGAATCTGCTGGAGACTAAGAATGAAGTTCACACCGGAAATGATAACGGAATTGCGCGACCATGAAATATTCGTTTTCGGCAGCAACCTGGCAGGCATGCATGCCGGTGGTGCCGCTCGTTTTGCTTACAACAAGTTCGGCGCCATCTGGGGACAAGGAGAAGGACTGCAAGGTCAGAGCTATGCCATTCCGACCATGCAAGGTGGCGTGGAAACCATCGCGCCCTATGTTGATACATTTATCGCATTTGCCCAGGCGCACCCGGAACTTCATTTCCTCGTCACCCCGGTTGGCTGCGGCATTGCCGGTTTCAGCGAACAGGAAATAGCCCCCCTCTTCCGCGCCGCCCTGCATCTACCCAACATCTCACTCCCGGAAAGCTTTTACCGTATACTCATAGCAACGACAATCCTGCCGTCTGATATCTGATACTGCGCTCTGGAAACATCAATTGCTTACCTTTCCTCCTCTGGTAAGGAGGAAAGGATTTTTTACACACCTTAAAAAGCAAAATGGAGATAAAACGGATACATAAGTAATAAAATGCTTGCGCTCGGAGATATAAAAGGGTATAAAATTGCTAGCGTATTATGCTCGGAGAATTCATGAATGCGCTTGCTGGTACGGGCAAGTGGAAAGTGCGGGAGGTATATCTCCATAATAAACAGAAACTGCAAGCTGGTGAGATTGTGGTTTCCGTTTATGATTTGGATAAATTGAAGCAGACAGGATTGCCAACAGGATTGCGTTTCGGGATAGCAGCAGAAGAAGAGAGCGTTATATGTCAATGCTGCGAGAAGGAGGATCTTACAGAACCTCAATTTGTTGTCAAATTGTTGTCATTGAAGTGTTTTTGCTCTGATGGTTGGCGGGTATATATACTACGCAGGATGAACCAAACGGAGGCATCTTTACCTGTTATTTATCGACGGGCAAAGAATGAGTTGGGAACAGCATACCATAATCTACGGAGTTATCCAGGTGATGATTTTGTGCGGGAGTGTTATGCTTCTCAAAATGTTGTAGATAACTGCCTGAACGATACGAGAATTGGGCAACATTGGTGGACCCCTTTGTATTATAATGTGAAGGAGTTGCAGACAGAACTTGCCCGAGCCGTGCATGAAAGTATAGGTGCGAAAATCAGCCTGCCAAAACCACCTGAAAATTTAAATGTTGCTTGTCTGCACTTCCGGCATCATGGAATCATGATTGAAGACGGGTGGGTTATTCACTTCGCTCGTTGCCGAGTCCCTAATCAAACAAATCAAGTAAAGTTAGATTCGCTGGAAACGTTTTGTAATATTACCCCTTATGCAGAACCGGGAGAAGCATGTGAATACAAGAACGATGTCGAGTATAAACGAGTGATACATCGTAATAGGGCTGTTTGGCTGCTTTTCCATTCAGAAGAATGGGGAAAATATAATTTATTCACTAATAACTGTGAACATTTCAGCAGGTTTTGCAAAGTCGGTCGACGCGAATCCGCGCAGGTTAGAAACGGCGTAGCGCAAGCGGCCATTACTGCTTTGACTTTCCTGACACCCGGAGGTTTTACGACAAAGATTGTGGCCGCTTTGGGCTCAATCGTTATTTTCAAAAAGACTATACCACGATGATTTCGCTCTCCGCAAGTCCAGGGCAAACGCATTTGAGTAGTGTCATACACACTCGAGATTCGGGTTTCTGAAATTTGCTCTGAATTTACACTGAAAGGATTATTGTAAAAATCTAGATTTCTTGCAGTTATAGCATTATTATGCTATACTGAGCGGATG
>JAFYRS010000007.1 GCA_017546845.1 Akkermansia sp. | reverse complement strand
CGCAGCACCTGCCGTGAGCGGCAGCTCCGCCACGGCGGTGTGCATCTCGCACTCACCGGCACGCAGCGCCAGCAGGGAAGTGTCATCGCCCTCTGCGACCAGCACCAGGCGCACGCCTACCTCATGCAGGGCATCGGCATCCAGCAGGGCATCCACCAGCTCCTCAGCCTGCAGCAGTCCAGCAGCCACATGCACCACAAACAGGCGGCCGCAGAAATACGGCACATACTCCAGCGCAGAACGAACATTCATGGCAGTTCCATCGTTTTTTGCTGAGTATGTGCCGGCGCGGGTGGCAATTATGCCTTGTCCTCATCCTTGGCAGTGAAGATTTCCGGGACATAACCGGAATCCACAGCGCCAATCGTCATCCCCTCCTCCTCATCGGCCAGGGGCATGTCGCCGGTGCTCTTCACCACATAGGCATCCAGATTGGCAGAGGGCTTCAGCTTGAAGCTCACCTTCTTCTTGGGCAGCGTAATCTTCTTTTCGTTGAACGGCACGGCCTGGGCCATGGCGCCGCTCACGGATTCGCCGAATTCCTCCGGCTCCGCGGCAGGCATATCGTCCAGCGCGGGCAGCGGGGCGGGTTCCAGCCCGGCAGCGCGCTGGCGCTCATGAATCAGCTGCATCTGCTCGCGCAGAACGGAAAGCAGGTCGCCATTGCCCAGAATGTCGGTCACATCGGCATCCTCCTCATCCGCCTGGCTGGTGGGCAGGCTGGCCAGGAAGTCCTCGAAGGCAGACAGGTTCGTCGTGCTGCGGAACATGCCGTTGAGAATCTCGTAGTCGATGTTCTGCATCAGGCTCTCGAAGATGCTGTAGGCCTCGCGCTTGTATTCCACCAGCGGGTCACGCTGGCCCTGGGCACGCAGGCGCACACCCTCGCGCAGGGCGTCCATATCCGTCAGGTGCTTCTGCCAGAGCTTGTCAATGGCCTGCAGCATGATGGAGCGTTCCATCTGGTCGATGCGGTCGGGGCGTTCCCCGGCCACCTTCTTCTCGTACATCTCCTTCACGCGGTTGATGATGAGTTCAGCCACTTCCTCCGGGGTCTTGCCCTTCAAATCAGACTCCTTCTCGCTCCAGCCCATGGGGAAGGTAGAGTTCACCCACTGCAGCAGGTCGGTGTAGCGGAATGCACCCGTCTCGTCCTCATTGAGGTAGAGGTCGCACTTGTTGTGCGTGCCGTTCACCAGGCACTCGTAAAGCATTTCGCGGGGGTCTTCGCACAGCAGGGCATCGTTACGCATGGCGTAGACAATCATGCGCTGCTGGTTCATCACATCATCATAATCCAGCACATGCTTGCGCCACATGTAGTTGCGCTGCTCCACGCGCTTCTGCGCGCCTTCGATGATGCGGTTCATGAGCGCGTTTTCCACGGCCTCACCCTCCTGCATGCCGAAGCGGTCCATCATCTTGGTCATGCGTTCGCTGCCGCCGAAATTGCGCATCAGGTCATCCTCAAAGGACAGGAAGAACTGCGAGCCGCCGGGGTCGCCCTGGCGGGAGCAACGGCCGCGCAGCTGGCGGTCGATGCGGCGGGATTCATAGCGCTCTGTGCCCAGCACAAAGAGGCCGCCCAGCTCTGCTACGCCTTCACCCAGCTTGATATCGGTACCACGACCGGCCATATTGGTGGACACGGTCACAGCGCCGCGCTGGCCGGCGCGGGCCACAATCTCGGCTTCGCGCTGGTGGTTCTTGGCGTTCAGCACCTCATGCGGCACCTTGGCAAAGCTCAGCATGCGGGAAAGAGTCTCGGAAGCTTCCACGCTGGCCGTACCGACCAGCACGGGCTGCCCCTTCTTGTGCAGCTCCACAATCTTGCCCACCACGGCGTTGTACTTCTCGCGGCGGCTGCGGAAAATCAAATCATTCTGGTCCTCGCGGATGCAGGGGCGGTTCGTGGGAATCGGCAGCACATCCAGCTTGTAGATATCGTGGAACTCAGCGGCTTCCGTCTCTGCCGTACCAGTCATACCAGCCAGGCGGGAATACAGGCGGAAGTAGTTCTGGATGGTGATGGTGGCGTAGGTCATGTTCTCTGCCTCCACCTCCACGCCTTCCTTGGCTTCCACAGCCTGGTGCAGGCCTTCGCTCCAGCGGCGGCCGGGCATTTCGCGGCCGGTATTCTGGTCGATGATGACAATCTTATTGTCCTTCACCACGTACTCCACATCGCGCTCGTAGATGGTGTAGGCCTTGAGCAGCTGGCTAGTGGTGTGCAGGCGCACGCCGGTTTCATCCAGGCGCTTCATGAGGGCAGTCTTGCGGGCTTCCTTCTCGCGCTCGCTGAGCTTCTCGTCCTCGTCGATGTTCACGAACTCGGTGCCGATATCCGGCAGCACAAAGTTCTCCGGATGCCCGGGGCTGATGATTTCGCGCCCCATTTCCATGAGGTCGGCATCGTGGGTCTTCTCATCGATGGTGTAGTAAAGCTCTTCCTTGAGCTTGAAGAGCTCAATCTTGCGGGGGTCCTGGTAGAGGAACAGCTCGTACTTCTCCACCATGCGGCGGTATTCCGGGTCCTGCTGGGAGCGCATGTAGGCGCGGTTACGCGGCTGGCCCAGCTTCACCTTGAACAGGCAGCGGCCTGCGCGCTCGGGGTCGCCGGCCTTGGCATATTCCATAGCCTTCTGCATGAGGCCGTTGCACAGCTCCACCTGCTTGCGCACCACCTTCTCGATGAGCGGCTTGAGGGTGTCGTACTGCTGCTCGTGCTCGATGACAGCCGGGCCGGAGATGATGAGCGGCGTGCGGGCTTCGTCAATGAGGATGGAGTCCACCTCGTCAATGATGGCGAAGTAGTGCCCGCGCTGCACCTGGGCTTCCTTGCTGGAGGCCATGCCGTTGTCGCGCAGGTAGTCGAAACCGAATTCGGAGTTGGTACCGTAGGTGATGTCCTTGGCGTACTGCTGGCGGCGCAGGTCGCTGGGCATCATGCTCTGGATGCAGCCGATGCTAAGGCCGAGGAAGGAGAACAGGGCCCCCATCCACATGGAGTCGCGGCGGGCGAGATAATCGTTCACCGTCACCACGTGCACGCCCATGCCGGTCAGGGCGTTCAGGTACACCGGCAGCGTAGCCACGAGGGTCTTGCCCTCACCCGTAGCCATTTCGGCAATGAAGCCGCGGTGCAGCGCGATACCACCGATGAGCTGCACATCGAAGTGTACCATGTCCCACTTGATGGGGGTACCGCACACATCCACCGTCTGGCCGCACATCAGGCGGGCAGCACATTTCACCACGGCAAAGGCCTCGGGCAGAATCGTTTCCAGATACTTGGCGCGCAGTTTGGCAAACTTGGGCTCAATCTCAGCCAGGGCCTTCTTACCAGCCTCGATGGATTCCACCGTGGCCTCCACCTTGGGCAGCTTCGGGAACTCGGGAGCCAGGGATTCAAAACGGGTATTCAGCATCCCGGCGTATTGCTCCAGCTGCTCCGGGGCAGCAGCCAGCACCACACCGCGGGTCGGCAGGTCCATGGGGGTGAAGCGGTGCAGGTGCGCCTGCCACTCGCGGGTCTTACCCACCAGGAAGTCACGGTCTTTCCCCTCCCAGGACTTTTCCAGATCCAGAATACGGCGTACAACCGGCTTGAGCTTGCGCACTTCGCGCTGGTTCTTGGAACCCACGATTTTGTTCAGAATCCACTTAATCATATCAGAAAACTTTCAGGTAAAACAGTACGGCATCACGCCCGCGCCTCACGCGTGCGGTGCGCGATTGTAGCACAACAGCCTGCCATTTGCAAGCCCGCGCCTGCCTGTCAAGCAAATATGACTCAATATGGAGGTACAAAGGACAAATTGGAAATCAGCTGCGCCTCCGGCGCAGGGAATTCCTCACTTCGTACTTCGCACCTCGCACTTCGTACTTCCTTCCGTTTCCTTGCGGTAGGAGGACCAGATGTAGCGCGTAAACAACACCTTGATGGAAGCCGTGAGCGGCACCGCCAGCAGCGCACCGACCACACCACCGATGACAAAGCTCCAGAATAGCACCGAGAACATCACCGTGAGGTCATGCATCTTCACCCGGCTGCCCACGATGCGCGGCTGCAGCACCCAGCCGTCAAACTGGCTCACGCAACCAAAGATAGCACTCACGATGAGCACGTGGCTCACATCGTGCCAGGTGAACCAGGCAATCAACACCGCCGGAATCCAGGTACCAATCATGCCCAGGTAGGGGATAATCCCCAGCAGGGCAGCGGCGGCAGCAATGGTGATGGCATAGGGCAAGCCCATGATTTTCAATGCCACAGCCAGAATCACACCATCAATCACGCTCACGAGCATCTGCCCACGCACAAAGGAAATGATGTAGTTGTTGATTTCCTGCAGGGTGGCCACCACTTCCTCACGGAAAGCGGAACGGCGGATAGGCAGCACCGTGTGCCAGTTCTGCGCAATGCTGGTGCTTTCCAGCAGGAAGTAGAAGAGGAATACAGGCACCATCACCGTGCCGACCAGAGCCATCGTGACCCCGGAAAGAGCCCGGGAACCCGCCGTCAGCCACGCCATGAGCGTCTCTGTGAGGTAGGACGAATTGAAGCTGAGAATCGCCTTCAACTTCCCTTCATAAGTTGTTTCCTGGGAAAGGTTCTCATAATCCTCCACCGGCAGCTCTGCCGCACGTGCATCCTTAAGGGTCTTACTGTAAAGCATATCCACCCCCTGCTGTAACAGGCGGTTTTCAGCCATCTGGGTCTTACCACCCTCTACCACACTTTCCAGAATCTGCTCACGCTTGGAAATCAAATCACCCGTCTGCTGCACCAGCGGCGGCACAATCGTCCACCCCAGCGCCACCAGGGCCGCCCCTGCCAGCAGCATCACCGTCACCACCGCCCAGAGGCGCTTCGTGATGCGCCGCTGCACCAGCGCCACACAGGGAGAAAGGAGATAGGCCAGGAAGCCAGCAATCACCACCGGCAGCAACACGGGCTCCAGCGCCACAAAAAGGCTGCCCACTCCAAACAAGAAGCCACACACCAGCGCTACCACTACCAGCAGAGCCAGCCCGGTAAGAGCCGCCCAGCACACTTTACGCTGGAACATGGAAGGAATATCCTTATCCTGAATTTTCATAGAACCATCATACACTCATCAAGTTTCAGCGTCAACGCCAAAACGACGGATTACCCTCACAATCCAGCAGCACGAGAACAGCAGCACAACACCGCAGGCACAGGCACAGGCAGGATACGCCCAACCGCCGCACACAAGGAAAGCCGCCGCATCCAGCGCCAGCATCAGCCCAATCGCCAGTTTATCTTTCTTCTGCCCCGGCCGCCACTTCAACACACGGAAAATCCCCAGCAGCAGCGCTGGCACTGCCAGCGACACAAGCGCAGGAAACAGCGTTTTCTCCAGCAGGAACTCATCTCTCCTCCGGTCATACATCTGCCAGTCGTGTTCACTTTCTTCAATGCCGTGTACAGGAAAAATCCTGTTCCCCCGCTGCACACCGCGCACGACCAGTTCACGGCCATTCTCCACCATGGTACAGGTAATGGTGCGGGAAGGATTACCCACCAGCTCCATCTTCAATTCCCAGTCATCACCCGCTACTTCACGGGCATGGGGACGCCAGCTTTCCGGCAAGTTCACAAGCTCCGCATGTAATTTAGTCGGAAGCGCCCCATACTCCAAGTCATCATCAGAGAAACGCAACTCAAAAGCCCCCATGCGCACGCGCTGGGCAAAGGCCGTTCTTGAGCGTAGGGGCGCACCCCGGTAATCATCGTAATCCCAGCTACGGCGTGCGTCGTTCCACGCCCCGGTTTCGGTCTCCATGCTCAGCCGCAAAGCCTGGCAGCGCACGCCTATATCCCGCAACTCCAGCCACTCATCCGTATACGCCCTGGCTTGAAGCTGCACCCGGCAGCCTTCGTAAGCAGGATTTATGACATCTGCCGATACCGGAACGTATGGCGGTTCTGATTTTTCCTCCAGGTAGTGCACCAGCAGAGCCCCGGTGCAGCCGGACATCAGAAGCACCCAGAATGCCAGAAATGCAGCCACCACTATCCTCATAACAACTGAGCCGCCAGTTCCTCCATGGTTTCACACACCGGGGCAGGCCAGGCGCGCAGCGCGGCGGGATCTGCCGCATAGCCCCAGCCCACCAGCACCAGACCGGTACCGGCATTTTCCGCACAGCGGGCATCGAAAAGTGAATCGCCCACCAGCGTGATTTCTGCCGGGGAAACACCCCATTTCTCCGCAATGTGATGCATGGAAGCCGGGTTCGGCTTGCGGGGGAACGCCGGGGTATAGCCCAGCACCACATCAAAGGAAACAGACGGGAACAGATGCCGCACCATGGGCTCTGTGACCTCGTGCGGTTTGTTGGAAAGCACCGCCAGGCGCGCCCCGGCAGCAGCCAGTTTTTCCAGCAGGGCAGTCATACCCTCGTAAGCACGGGTATACTCCTCACCACACCAGCAGTGGGGGTATTCCCGGCGGAAAGCAGCATGCACCGCCTCCAGCTGCTCCGGCGGCGCCTCTGCCGAGCCGGCATAGCCGATAGCCTGAGCGCAGAGATTGGCTGCTCCGCGGCCAATCATGGCGCGCACTGCCTCCTGCGGGTGCACCGGATACCCGCAGGCAGACAAGGCACGGTTGATTCCCGCCGCTATTCCGGGCAGGGAATCAACCAGGGTGCCGTCCAGGTCAAAGACAAGGTAAGGTTTCATCAGCGGGCAAAACCTCGCTGGGAGGCGCGCAGGAAGTCCACAAGGTGCTTGATGTGCGGATTGCTGCCGTACTTCTCATCCCCGAGGACTTCAGCAAACTTATCCTCCATCTTGTCACCCTTGTTATCCTTGTAGAGGAAGAGCTTGCGATAGGCGAAACGCAGCGCGCGGATATCCTCATCCGAGAACCCACGGCGGGAAAGGCCCACCTGGTTGATGGCGCGCAGATTAGCGGGGGAGCCCTCGGCAATCATATACGGGGCGATGTCCTGCGTAGCCTTGGCCATGCCGCCCACCATGGCGTGGTCGCCCACGCGCACAAACTGGTGCAGCGCGGCGCAGCCGGATACAATCACCCAGTTGCCGATTTCGCAGTGACCGGCGGCGGCGGCGTAACCGGAGAAGATGTTGTGGTCGCCCACGATGCATTCATGCCCGCAGTGGGAATGAATCAGGAAGTTATTGTACGAACCAATCACCGTGCGCAGTTCCGGCGTGGTGGAGCGGTTGATGTTGCAGTATTCGCGGAATACATTGCCATCCCCCACTTCCAGCGTGGTCGGCTCACCGGAATACTTGAGGTCCTGCGTCTTGGTACCTATGGTGCAGAAAGGGAAAAATTCGTTATTCTTGCCGAACTTGGAAGGGCCACCAATCACCACATGACTATGCAGCACGCAGCCGGAACCCAGCTGCACATGCGGCCCCACCACACAATACGGCCCGATTTTGACGTCATCTGCAATCTCGCAAGTCGGGTCAACAATAGCTGTAGGATGAATCTCTGCCATATCCTGCATATTACACCCCGCCCCGCCCGGCTTCAAGCACAAAATCAGATTTTCCGCTGTTATCCCGGCAAAAATGCATTGTTCCGCACTTGCCCCCGCCGGAACGGTGTGCTACAATGCCCGCACACCATGGCAGACCGCATCCCCGTACGCAATCCGAACGAAATCAGCAAGCTCCGCAAGGCCGGCGAGGTATCGGCCCGCATCCTCATGGAGCTGCAGGAAATCATCCGCCCCGGCATCACCACCAAGGACATTGATGACTACGCCGCAGAGCTCTTCAAGCGGAAGAAATGCGGCAATGCGTTCCTGGGCTACGGCGGCTACCCCGGCCAGCTCTGCATCTCGGTGAATGAGGAGATTGTGCACGGCATCGGCGGCAGCCGCGTGCTGCACGACGGCGATATCGTGAGTCTGGATGCCGGCGCCATTGTGGATGGCTGGTACGGTGACAATGCCATGACCGTGGGCGTGGGCAGCAGCGTGAGCGTGGAAGCCCGCCGCCTGATGGCCGTGACCGAAGAAGCGCTTTTCCGTGGCATTGCCGCCGCAAAACAGGGGAATTCCCTCATGGAGGTCTGCGGCGCCATTGAGGACTATGTGCGTCCCTTCGGATTCGGCATTGTGCGCGATTACGTAGGACACGGCGTGGGTCGCCACCTGCACGAGGAGCCGCAGATTCCGAACTACCGCCCGAATTACCCCCTGCCCCGCCTGAAGCGCGGCATGATTCTGGCCATCGAGCCCATGATTACCCTGGGCTCCTACCGCGTGCGCGTGCTGGGCGATGACTGGACCGCCGTGACCAGCGACGGCTCCTGGGCTGCCCACTTTGAACACATGGTAGCAGTAGGCCCGAACGGTGGCGAAATCCTGACAGAGCGCCCCCGCATTGCCCTGCCGGAGCAGCTGGGCATCACCCTGTAACCACCGCCCGCCATCCGCAATGCGGAATCGTCTTTTCCTGCTGGCTCTGGTAGCCGTGCTTCTTCTGGTGCAGGCCGTGCTGCGCACCGCTGCCCAGGCAACCCCGCTCAGCAGCGCCACACTCTGGGGAACCTACACCTTCTGGGATTTGCGCGGCGTGCTTCCACTGGGCGTCTTCATGGCAGGCGCCCTGATGGTCACCACCGCAGCGGCATCCCAGTGCGCCCAGGCTGCCCTTCACATCGCCGGGCACCACCAACAGCTGCCCCGTGCCCTGGGCAGCATTGCCTCCACCGGACTCTGGTGCGGCGCTCCATGCCTGGCCTGCTGCTACAATGCCTTACCTCACATCTTCGCGTGGTTAACCGGGTACCATGAAGCATCACCCTGGCAGACAGCCCAGTATCTCGACTGGGTACTGCATGGCAGCTGCATTGCGCTGATACTTTGCCGCGTGCTGAGCACCGGCCGGAAGCAGGGATATGCTTATATTACCCTGCCGCTATCACTGCTGTGCCTGCTGGCATGCGGGCAGATGTGGTTTAACGCCGCCATGATACTGTTACTCCCCGGCATTCTGGGCGCCGCGGGCGGAGTCATGTTGATACAGAAACGCAAATCATCCGTTCTGCTCACAGCCACAGCCTTCGTGACAAATGGTTTGCTCTTTACCATGTTCGGAGATGCAGACTACCAGTCTCCCCCGGCATCTCCCATCGCCCTGGACCAGGCCGTGTGGATAACCTACGCCTGCACCCTGCTGCTTCTTGCACCTGCGCTGTACCTTAAAGCCACATCCCTTTGCCCTCCGGCTGAAAAAAATCATCAAAAATGCCGCGAGGCCGCAGAATGAATGATTGCATTCTGCGCCAGAATATGTTAAAGGTAGAGGGCACGCAGTAAACCATTTCAACAACTCTGCTAACTATGGCCACTCCGAAACTGAAAACCGCCTCCACCGGTGCAGCCCCTGTGCGCACCCTGCGCCCCTCCGGCACAGCTACTGCTAAACAGCCCACTCTCAAGAGCGCCACGGGCAAGACTATTGTTCCCAAGAAACCCGCTGCCACCCCTACTCCCAAGGCAAAGAAGCCTGAGACTCCCGCCGCAGAGCCGGAGGAAACAATCACAACTATTGCAACCCAGCCGGTTGAAGCAGTCCCCGCTATTGAACAGCCCGTGGAGGAAATCCCCGCCGCCGCTGAACCGCAGGTTGACGAAGCCGCCGCCCAGGCTGCTGCTGAAGCCGAAGCCGCCCGCCTGGCCCAGGAAGAATACGAGCGCCAGATGGAGGAATACAACCGCCAGATGGAGGAGTATAACCGCCAGATGGCCGCACTGCAGGCCGCCGAAGAAGCACAAACCGCCGCCGAGGAAGCCCCCGCCCAGATGGAGGAAGAAGCCCCGGCCGCCACAACCGAAGAAGCTCCGGAAGCACCTACTCCCACCGAGAAGCTGAAAGCCGTCAAGAAGAAGAAAAAGAAAGCCGCCGCCACTGAGAAATCGGCCGAAGAAGAGGAGGAAGCCAGACGCGAGGCCTACCTGCGCGCTCTTCAGGAGGAAGAGCAGCGCACCCCCATCTGGAAGACAGTTCCCTTCATGGTTGGTGCCGGTCTGCTGGTTGCCACTATCGGCATCTGCACCGTGATGGTTGTTCAGAAGCAGGCCGAAAACGCCCGCATTCAGGCTCATATCGACTACACCAACGACCTGCTCCGCCGCGCCCAGCAAATCAACATGCAGGGCGTGGAGAACATGGCAGATGCCGCCCGTAAGAAGGTGGACGTGACCTGCACCATGGCAGATGCAAAAGCCCTCATGGAGGTAGTCGTAGACCCCTATGTGAAAGGCGAGAACGGCAAGCCGCGCTACGGCGCACGCGCCGAGGGTGTGGCTCAGAACGCCTGCCTGCTGCTGGGGCTTGCTGCCGAACAGGACGATGCTATCCGCACCATGATTTTCGACACCATGGGCAAGGAGTGCGTCAAGATGAAACCCTCGCTCTTCCACTGGCTGCTGCAGCGTGTCGCCATTTCCGATGCCAAGGGTGTAAACGCCGAGCTCAAGAAGCTGGCCAAGACCATTGCTGACAAGAAGACCACCAAGCCCTGGGCCAAGAAGACCCAGTACCTGGCCTACATCTGGGAATGTATCGGCCTGCGCGTCACCGCATCCGATGCCAAGGAGATTCTTGACCTGCTCAAGAGCGATATTGCCGACAACACGCTGGCCGGCATCC
Organism: Akkermansia sp.; assembly: GCA_017546845.1. Classification (GTDB taxonomy): domain Bacteria; phylum Verrucomicrobiota; class Verrucomicrobiia; order Verrucomicrobiales; family Akkermansiaceae; genus Akkermansia. The sequence continues at coordinate 29,696 of JAFYRS010000007.1, read as the reverse complement.
TCTGCAACTGCCTGGACAACATCATCATGATGATGGATGACCAGGACAAGAAAGCCTCCCTGGGCGATGACATCTTCACCCACATGCCGGAGAAGCTGCGCAACAACACCGGCATGGCCAGCACCCTGGCCAAGGCATGCTCCCCCAAGGCGCTCGAATTCTATAAGGGCGAAATCCAGTCCGAAGGTTGGTACGGCGCAGCGCCGGTATTCATTGGTTCCTGGGGCAATGATGATATTCTGGACTATGTGCTGGAGCAGAAAGAAGCCGCAGCCGATGATGCCAAGGCCCTGAGCAACATCAATAACGTTATCGGCACCATTCTCAAGCAGGATCGCCCGCGCAGCATTGCTGACGGAGAAAAACTGCTCGCCATGTGCTTCGATAACCCGTTCGGCGACACCTCCAACATTCAGGACATCATTAATAAGACGGATGTGGACTCCACCCTTTACATCGGCGACACCCACCCCGACCTTCCCAAGCTGAAGGAAGAACTCGAAACCCTTCAGACCCGCCGCAAGCAGAAGCAGCAGGTCATCCGCGTGCTGGGCAGCCTGAGCGACCACGAATGGGTGCTCAGCATCCTGAACAAGTACAAGGCCGACAAGGACGACGACATTCAGTATGAGGCCGAGCGCGCTCTGGAAAAGACACACACCAATGCGGTGAATGCAGCCCAGATGCGCGAGGCTTACCAGAAGCGCAACAAGGAATAACCCCCTTCCTTTCTCACAGGAAAAGCGTCTCTCCCCCTCTGTTTCCTGTGACTTATTACCTGAATACCGCGTGGCATCAACAGCCACGCGGTATTTTTTATGCTATTTTTGGCATAACAGATGATTTTATACTTGCCAAAGCCAATTTTCCATGTATAATTGCCCCGGCTTTCAAGCACAGCGAGCTGTAGCGCAGGCTGGTAGCGCGCTTCGTTCGGGACGAAGAGGTCGCAGGTTCGAATCCTGTCAGCTCGATTTTTCTTTTCCGGTTCCAGCCGGCAGCCGCAATCATGCGGCATACGCAGCGGAGATTGGTCTCCGCCCTGGCGTCTGAATACCCCACCACACCATCTGCATGAGGTGGGAAATTCGTTTTCACAACCCCATATCTCATTATATGTCCGGTCATAACAAATGGTCCAAGATTAAGTTCACGAAGGCAGCTGCCGACGCGAAGAAAGGCAAGATTTTTGCCCGTTTCTCCAAGGAAATCACCCTGGCAGCCAAGAGCGGCGGCGGCGATGTAGACACCAACCCGCGTCTGCGCACGGCCATTGAAGGCGCCAAGGCTGCCTCCATGCCCAAGGACAACATTGACCGCGCCGTGAAGAAGGGCACCGGTGAACTGCAGGGTGAGGCCATTCAGGAAGTAACCTACGAGGGCTACGGCCCCGAGGGTACCGCCATCATTGTGGAAGTGGCCACCGACAACACCAACCGCTGCTCCTCTGAAATCCGCACCATCTTCTCCAAGAACGGAGGCAACATGGGCACCCCCGGCTCCGTTTCCTACCAATTCGACCGCAAGGGCGAGGTGCGTTTCATCGATGCCTCTCTGGACGAAGACTCCGCCATGGAACTTGCCATGGACTGCGGCGCTGATGAGTTCGAACCCGGCGACGAGGAAAACGAATGGATATTCACCTGTGGCCCCACCGACCTGGGCACCGTGTCTGAAGCCCTGGGCGCCGCCGGTAAGAACGTAACCGGCATGAAGCTTATCTCCGTGCCCCAGAACCCGACCACGATTTCCGATGTGGCCGTGGCCCGCAAGGTGATGAAGCTTTACGATCTGCTCGATGACTATGACGACACGATGAACGTGTTCGCCAACTTCGAAATCGATGACGCTGTTCTCGAACAGCTCTGATTTTAGTTATTCCCTTTGTCCTTATTTTTCTCAGGCAAATGGGGCAGCACCCCTGCCCCATTTGCTGAATGCCTACCTACTTTTCTGAGGTTATGACCGCACCCGGGGAAAACTCCAACAGCCAGCGGCAGCAGCGCCCTAACCAGCGCCGCCATTTCCACCACCGCAACCGCCAGCAGGGGGACAACAACAAGACCCCCCAGGGCGAAAACCAGGGTGCTGCCCAGGTGCGCCGCGAATCGTTCAACCGCAACAAGCCCCAGAAACAGCGCTTCAACAAAAACAAACAACAGCAGAACAATCAGGACTCTGCCACCCGCGCATACGTTCCCGTGGGCGAGCCGGAAAGCATCACCGGCCTGCTGGAAATCACCAACAAGGGGTTCGGCTTCATCCGCACGGCGGATAATGACTGGGCTCCCTCCGATGCCGCCATCTATGTGCCGGCAGACATCATCACCGAACTGCGTCTGCGCCCCTTTGTGCAGCTTACCGGCATGGCACAGCGCTACGAGCGCGGGCACCAGCTCATTTCAGTGCAGCAGGTGAACGGCCAGGAGCCCGCCGAGGCCGCCGCCAATCCCCACTTTGAGGATTTGAAAGCGGTGAATCCCACCCACCGCCTCTCTTTTGAGACCATACCCTCGCGCTTCACCACCCGCACGCTGGATTTAATGGCCCCGGTGGCACGCGGCCAGCGCGGCCTCATTGTGGCCCCGCCCCGCACCGGCAAAACCACCCTGCTCATGCATATTGCCGAAGGCGCCCGCGAGAATTACGGCGATGACCTGCACCTCATGGTGCTGCTGGTGGATGAACGACCGGAAGAGGTGACGGAGTTCAAGCGCGCCCTGCCCGGGGCAGAGATTTTTGCCTCCAGCAATGACAGCAACGTGCGCGAGCACTGCCGCATTGCCGAAATGGCCATAGAACGAGCCAAGCGCCTCGTGGAGGCCGGCAGGCACGTGCTGATACTGCTGGACTCCATCACCCGTCTGGCACGCGCCTACAACAATGCAGAGCGCGGCAGCGGCCGCACCATGAGCGGCGGCATTGATGCCCGCGCGCTGGAAACACCCCGCCGCCTGTTTGCCGCCGCCCGCAACACCCGCGGTGCCGGTTCGCTCACCATCCTGGCCACGGCCCTGGTAGAAACCAACAGCCGCATGGATGAGCTCATTTTCCAGGAATTCAAGGGAACGGGCAACATGGAGCTGGTGCTCAACCGCCGCATTGCAGAGATGTATATCTACCCGGCGGTGGACATCCTGAAGAGCGGCACACGCCGTGAGGAGCTGATTCTCCCGGAATTATGGCTGGAGAAGGTGCGCCTCATCCGCCGCGGCCTGGCCAACCACAAGCCCACAGAGGCAATGGAGCGCCTGCTCTTCTTCCTGAAGAAATGCCACTCCAATGCCCAATTGATGCAGGATTTGAAATCCCAACGCTAAACAAAGAACCGCAGTTTTTTAACTGCGGTTCTTCTTTGCCCAGCGGAACAGAACCACCATCCCCAGACTGAAGACATAGGTGGCAGCAACCAACATGGCTGCCAGAGGGGCTACGAACAGCCCCGCTCCAAGCATCACTTCCTCAGCATCGCTCCGGCAGAAAGACGGCGACGCACCGTCGCTCATCAACATGAAAAAGAAAGCCATGGAAACCAGGCATGGCACGAGCGTAACCCAGTTTGCAACGGGCAATGAATCCACCCATTTCTTACCGCCCAGCCAGGGGCAGACCAGAAGGAGAACCACCAGAGCCGGTGCCCAGGCCAGCACCGCTGAAGCGAGAAGCGTATCCGGATATTCCAGAGCCGATTCCTGCACATAGTAGCTGCCGAGAGCCGCATACAGCAGAGCCAGGGCTGAAAAAAGCCTTCGCATATCAATCGCCGCTCTTCAGCACATTGATGAAGGCTTCCTGCGGAATGCTCACCTTACCGATGGCCTTCATGCGCTTCTTACCTTCCTTCTGCTTTTCGAGCAGCTTGCGCTTACGGGTCACGTCACCGCCGTAACACTTGGCCGTCACGTTCTTACGCATGGGGGAAATGCTTTCGCGGGCGATAATCTTGCCACCGATGCAGGCCTGAATGGCCACGGTGAAGAGCTGGCGGGGAATCACATCCTTGAGTTTGGTTGCCAGTTCGCGGCCCACGGATTCGGCGCGGTCGCGGTGCACAATCATGGAGAAGGCATCCACCGGCTCACCGGCAATCATCATGTCCATCTTCACGAGCTTGGCAGCCTGGTAACCATCATACTCGTAGTCCATGGAACCATAGCCGCGGGTAGCGCTCTTGAGTTTGTCGTTGAAGTCCACCAGGATTTCAGCCATGGGGATGCGGCAGGTAAGCATCACGCGGGTGTCATCAATCGTTTCGGTATGCGTCAGCTCACCGCGTTTTTCCATGACGATGCTCATGATGGCGCCGATGTATTCGCTGGGAATCATGATGAATACCTTGACGATGGGTTCACGGATTTCATCGATTTCCTGCGGTTCGGGCAGGATGCTGGGGTTATCGACGTTGATTTCCTCGCCATCCGTCTTGCGCACTTCGTAAATCACGGAGGGGTAGGTGGAAATCACGTCCATGTTGAACTCGCGGCGCAGGCGTTCCTGGATAATCTCCATGTGCAGCAGACCCAGGAAACCGCAGCGGAAACCGAAACCAAGCGCCACGGAGCTTTCGCCCATGTAGGTGAAGGCGGCATCGTTAATCTGCAGCTTGGCCATGGCGGCTTTCAGCGCTTCATAATCGCCGGAATCCACCGGGTAGATGCCGGAGAACACCATGGGGCGGATTTCCTTGAAACCGGGCAGCGGCTCGCTGCAGGGGTCGGCCAGGTTGGTGTAGGTATCGCCGATCTTCACATCGGCAGCGCTCTTCATGTTGGCGATGATGTAGCCCACGTCACCAGTGTGCAGCTCATCCGTGGCCTGCATCTTGGGGGTGAAGATACCGACTTCCTTCACTTCGTAGGTTTCGTCGGTGGCGAAAAGCTTGACCTTCATGCCGCGGGCAACACGGCCACTCACCAGACGCACATAGGACACCACGCCGCGGTAGGCATCGTACACAGAGTCGAACACCAGGGCGCGCAGGTGGTTATCGTCCTCCATCACCTTAGGGGCGGGCACGCGGGTCACGATGGCTTCCAGCACGTCCTCGATACCGATACCAGCCTTGGCGGAGCAGAGAATGGCCTCTTCCTTGGGAATGCAGACGATTTCCTCCAGCTGGCGGTATACCTGGGGCAGATTGGTGCTGGGCAGGTCAATCTTGTTGACCACAGGGACAATTTCGAGATTCTGCTCCACGGCCAGGTGCATATTGGCCAGGGTCTGGGCTTCCACGCCCTGGGCAGCGTCCACAATAAGCACGGCGCCATCACATGCGGCGAGCGAACGGCTCACCTCGTAGGAGAAGTCCACGTGACCGGGGGTATCCAGGAGATTAAGCTCGTAGGTGTTACCATCCTTGGCCTTGTAGCGCATGGTGACGGGGTGAGACTTGATGGTAATCCCCTTCTCACGCTCCAGATCCATGGCATCGAGCAGCTGGTCCTGCTTGTCGCGTTCGCCAATGGTGTTGGTAAATTCCAGAAGGCGGTCAGACAGGGTTGTCTTACCGTGGTCAATGTGGGCAATGATGGAGAAATTGCGCTTGAATTTGATGTCCGTTGCCATGCGCGCGCAAGGATACGCGACAAACGGCCATAAGTCAAGCGAATTCGCTTACTCCCAAAGGAAAGACTGCAGGGTATCCACCTCTTTGCCGTCTACATAGATGCTGACCTTCCAGGTCATGATATCGCCACGCCGGGCGCGTTCCTCGCCGGAGAAGAAGAAGCGTTCCTTGCGGGAACCGGCTTCCTCGCGCGGTTCGTTGTATTCGACCGTGCGAGTCAGCACATCAGCCCCCGTGAGCGCCTGGGTGTACTGCATTTCGATGCGGACAGGCTTCTGCGGCTCAGCATCGTACCAGCTCAGGAAGTAGTAATCGCCCTTGCACAGCTCGCGCTCAGCGCGGGTATTTGCCCCATACAGAACGTACTGAGCATTGGCTCGCAACGGGGCATTCTTCCAGTTTTCATCCGGCAGATCCGTCGTTTTGAGAGGCAGATCCGCCATATCCGTAATGTGCGTTGTCTGCACCTGGGTACAGGACACGGCAAACAGGCTCATCAACGCGATTGTAGGCAAACTGATTCTCATGGCACTATTCAATACCATAATGCGGGCTTTGTCAATGCAATTTCTCAGGCAAAACCGCAGCATTTTGCTTGCAGAATACCAGCAGAGGGGATATAAGATAGATATGGCCGTTCCGCAGAATACGATTGCTCTTATTTTTGACTTTGACCAGACCCTCAGCCCGCACAATATGCAGGAGGATACGCTTTTCCCTGAATACGGCATCAATGCCGAGCAATTCTGGAAAAAATGCAACGACCGGGCGCGCGACGAGGGATGGGATGGAGAGTTATGCTACCTGAAGGAGATTCTGGATACGCTGAGTCTGGACGGCGTGAGCAATGAGCACCTGCGGGAACTGGGCAAAAAGCTGACCTACTACCAGGGTATCCCGGAGTTCTTTGAAAAATTTGCCGAGCGAGCCCTGAGCAAGGAACACATTTACGCCGGGGTAAGGGTGGAATTCTATATTATTTCCAGCGGCATCAAGAGCATTCTGGACGGTTCTATCATCCGCCCCTATATGCGCGAGATTTTTGCCTGCGAGTTCAGCGAGCAGGATGGGCGCATCTGTTTCCCGAAACGGGTCATTTCCCACACCAGCAAGACGCAATACCTCTTCCGCATCAACAAGGGTATGCTCAATTATATGGAGGATGTAAACGACCATATGGATGGTGATTTGCGCCCGATTCCCTTTGCGCACATGATTTATATCGGCGACGGGCCCACGGATGTGCCTTGCTTCACCGTGATGCGCCAGCAGGGCGGCACCAGCGTGGCCGTTTATAACCCGGATGATGAATCGCGCCGCAGCTTCCGCAAGTGCTACGCGCTCAAATCCGGCCAGCGCCGCGTAGACTTCTTCGCCGCAGCCGATTTCCGAGCCGGAAGCCACCTGTGCAACATTCTGGAGGAAACGGTGCGCAACATCGCAGACTCCATCGTACACGCCCAGCGGATGTAACCAGCTTACCAGAACGAGAGAACACCCCGGAGGCATCTGCTTCCGGGGTGTGCTCATTACAGGGAATATCTTAAACCGATTCAGGCATCCTTGGCAGGGCTCTGGGAGGCTTCGGGAGCAGTCTTGCCGAGGTAATCCGGCAACTGCACGCCCACGCTCTGAGCCAGCTCATGCAGCGGCAGCGTACCAGTGACCAGATTCTGCACAAAGCCGCCCACAGAGCCGCTCTTGCTGTCTCCACCGCCCATGACCACCACCTTATCGAAGGAGAGGTTACGGATGGCGCTAGCCTGCGTTTCGACAATCTTCGGCAGCTGCTCTGTTACCAGCAGACCGGAAGCGGCGCGGGCATCGCCCGCGGCGGCCCCAATATCGCGGAAGCCGTTGGCCTTGGCTTCCAGCGCAGCCTGAATGGCGGCAGCATTACCGCGGCCCACCAGCTCAAGGCCTTCACCTTCTGCCTTCTTCTTGAGCAGAAGCGCATCGGCCTCACCCTTGGCCAGCTTGGTGGCGGCAAGACCTTCAGCCTCCTTCTCAATCACCAGGGCATCGGCCTTACCCTGCTGCTCCTTTACCATGACGGAAGCCACAGCCTCGGCGGCGATTTCCTGCTTGCGCTTCTGGATTTCGGCCTTCACGATTTCATTGGCGGTCTGGGTGGCGCGCTCAAGCTCGGCACGCTTCATTTCTGCCTCGCGGTTGGCGATGTAGCCCGCGGCTTCTGCCTGGGCAGCCTGTTCCTTCTCTGCCACCAGGGCAATGCGGGCGGCTTCTGCCTGGCGCACTTTGAGGCGGGCGTTGGAATCGGCCACCTTCATCTGGGCTTCGTTGTTACCTTCCACGGCGGCTGCATTGGCCATGGCCACCTGCACGGTCTGGTCGCGCAGGGCTTCAGCCTTGCCGATTTCACCGCGGCGGGTTTCCTCTGCCACTTTAATCATGGCATCATTGATGGCGCGGGCTGCGGCTTCCTGACCGAGAGCGGCGATGTAGCCGGAGGCATCTCGGATGTCAGTGATGTTGGCATTGATGAGGTAGAGGCCCACCTTGTGCAGTTCCACATCCACACCACCGGTGATTCCTTTGATGAGTTTCTCACGGTCGGCATTGATTTCCTCAATGGTGAGGGAGGCAATGACCACGCGCATCTGCCCCATAATGATTTCGGAAGCCAGGTCGCGGATGTCCTGACGCGTGCGCCCCAGGAGGCGGCTGGCGGCATTCTGCATGATTTCCGGCTGCGTACTGATACCGACGATGAAGGAAGACGGCACATCGACGCGGATATTCTGGCTGGAGAGCGCCCCCTTCAGCGGCACATCGATATTGATGGGATTGAGGTCAAGGAACGCATAGCTCTGCACGATGGGCATGATGAAGGTGGCACCACCGTGAATACACTTGGCCGAGCGGCCTGCGCCTACGTTACCATAGACGATGAGGATTTTATCAGACGGGCACATCTTGTACCGGCTGAACAGCCAGACAATGGTACCCAGCAGGAAGGCCACCAGAATGATGATGGCCACGATATTACTTGCCCCGGAGGGGACATCGGCGATGATTGCAGTCATAGTTCGTTGTGTTTAGATTTTTATCAGGAAAGAGGACGCACTGTCACCCGCCCGGCATCTGCGGCGACCACGGTGATGGGCGTCTGGGCAGGCAGCGGGGTATCGCCCTCCTGCACGGCGGCGATGGTCAGCAACTGGTTGGGGTGCGCCACCTGCACCTGCCCGCCCTGCTCTCCGCGCGGCGGAATCGTCACGTATACCGTGCCGTTCATCCCCACCAGGCTGGCAGGGGTGATGTTGCCATCAGACCGCAGGCCGTATATCATGCGGATAATGGCCGCCACGAGCAGAAACATGACCAGCCCCACTCCAAAACCCACCGCGCAGGCCACAGTAACGCTGCTGCCAGCCTGCAGACTGAGATACCCACCCCAGCCAAGGCCAAGGAAGAAGCCAAGAACGGCCCGGAAGGAAAACATGCCGGTATCGGCGCCATCCCCTGGGGCATCAGCATCTCCTCCACCATCAAAATCGGTGAAGAAGGATATCACAAACATGAGCGCCGCCAGCAACGTGGCCACCCAGGCAATGGTGCAGAAAAGGGCTCGGGAGGAATCAAAACCAGGCATCAGTTCCATCATGGCTCAAGCTTACCACAGCTGTGGTACGAAACAAGCAGAAAATGCGCTAGACATTCATGTTATGCATTTTTTTCGCTTTTAGACTTGCAAATGCCGCAATTAGTGCTATTATGCCCTCACCTTGTAGGTCGATTTGCCGCAGCCACGAAAAATCAACCACTAACACAAGAATACAAAAATGAGCGATATCAACGTTAACGACTTCAAGATGAACGAGCAGGACACCGGCTCCACCGGTTTCCAGGTTGCAGTGCTTACCAAGCGCATTGCCCACCTTACCCAGCACCTCATCGCTAATAAGCACGACCACGCTTCCCGCCGCGGTCTGCTCATGATGGTGGCCCGCCGTCGTAAGCTTCTGGACTATGCCAAGCGCACCAACCAGGATCTGTACAAGGATCTGCTTGTGCGTCTCTCCCTCCGCCACTGATCAGCGCAGGGAGGCTTCAACGAAGCCGAACGCCAAATCAAATAAAACCGCCGCAGGAAGGTCGATTCCCGCGGCGGTGTTATTTTCATCAGCGCCGGAGTCTGCTTACTCAGAACTCATCCTGTATGTTATTGAAGATACCCCGTAGCCAGGATGAATACGGGCGACAGCTCTCAATTCAAACTGGAAATTTTTCGGCGCTGCGTCAGATTTTATGATTCCAAGCCTTGTGGATCAAGCTGAGCAAGAAAAGCGGGACTGGACGTAAGTCGTAGTCTAAGATACAAATGTTGCAGATCTATAATACCTCTCATTTTCAGCTGAATCTTTGATATCTTGGAGTTCAAACTTACTATAATGCCCGAATTTTGCCAGACGCATAAAGGGCTTTAATTTACTATCCTTTGCCATTGCCTGCCATTAGTTCGGTATTGTCTCATCCGTTTTTCCGTCTCTCGCTCCGGAGATGCAGGGCTTTCCAGAGTGATTTCAGAGCATTGGCTGCTGCCTATACCCAGTGCAGAGACTTCCCCGTTCAAGCTCTCTATCCCGATAGAACCGAACTCTTTTATCTGGCTACGGTCTCTACCTTCCACTAATTATCTCCGGCTCAAACTTGGATTGCTAACCTCCCTGTCATTCACGAGATTTTTGGTGCAGTATCCTTAGTTCTTGATAACTACTTGATTTTGTCTTTCGTAACGAATTGTAATAACCGCATCGTTTTTCCTTTTATTCATCCAGTACAGATAATAAATACCATTCAGACAAATGACATTGCCTTCATTTTGATGTTTTTTGAAGCTGTTAAGACGATGCATCAGTTTTTCTCGTACGGACATGGTCTCTAATTGTTTTTCATTCACCTCTATCTGCAAGTGAAACGAATCGGGGCGATTTCTCAATTTGACAATCTCCATGCAGTTATCTAAACGAACTACCTGATGACACTCCAAATTCATCAACTCGTCAGAGCATTTTTCGATTATGCTATATTCCTCGTCTTTTATGAGTGAAATATCTTTCACTCCCAAGTATCGTTCTATAGACCAATTGCGCAAAGTACAGGATTCAACAGCCGTACTTGCAAATACGCTTGTTTTAAGGCCCTCCCATTCTGGAGTCGCGCGCACAATCGTAATGTTCTTGGAACATCCCTCCTCTACCCTTTCCACATTTTTTTTCATAACCATGATATCTGCACAGGCTCGGGGTATCATGTACGCATTAATCAGGAGAGGAGCCAAAAGAACAGGAATCCTCGCACTTTGAAAATCCGTAAGTCCTAATACACATATGAAAGCAATATATGACACAAAACAGAAACCAAATACAGAAGTAGGGCCAGATATACCCGTCAGGACATTTAAGGAGATAGAACTGGCAGCACCAATTAGAAAACACAGAGGAAGAATAAACGCTTCTTTTCCCTTCCGTATTTTCCTCACGCAAATGAACAGGGAAATCATCCAGATACTTGTGCAACACTGAACACCTGGATGTGACCAATTGAATGTTAATCTCCATCCAACCTTGAAAAAGTTCTTCAAATACTTATACACCGCGGGCAATTGATCCCCCGATGATTCGGATACCATCCTGGCATAATTACCCGGCGCAACAATATTAGAAAGAAGTCCTATTCCATAGGATACAATTCCTGCATAGAACCATATTTTTTTTCGCGATGAAAGACATGCATATAAGACCAATGCTGCGGAAATTGCCATTCCTACAGACTCATGCCCATTCCCCGCCAATGGGCCGACGATAAGGGAAAGTTTTTGAAGTCTCTCATTTTTAGAAAATAAGCAGAATAAAAATAAAGCAGAGAAAGTAAGCGACCACAGATAATTACAACAACCTGTCAACCAGAACACAAACGAATGAGGGCTTGGCATCACCAACCATAAAGTCAACAATATCAACAAATATGACCACATTTTATTCTCTTTATAATGCTGTGTCTCAAATCCCGGTGCCATCATATTCCCCCATCTCATAATACAAAAACAACATACTGCATAGCAAATTGTGTTCAAAATGGAAAAAATCACTTTATCACACATCAGAAAAAGTTGCACACATGTATGCGCAACAAATCGTCCTCCCCAATGAAACCAATGATTTATTTGAGATTCTATAACATCCCCAAAATTGACGACCTGACGATTTGTTGAGAAAACATATCGATATGTGTAATCATCGGTGCGCATTGGAAAATTATACGTTGCGTACCCTAAGAAAGCAAAAAAAAGAATAGCTATAGCTATCAGTAATATATTCGAATATTTGATATTAACCTTTTTCATACACGTTGGTTTAATTAAAAATATGAACTCTATAAACTGGCGCCTTTCTTTCAACACTTAGGAAGCTAATTTAAGCATCCTTATTCTTGTATACGTCTGGCGTATGTGGGTGTTATATCACTGTGTATACTCAGATGTCAATCCATTTTTGCTGCACGATTTCGGGAGGGATGTTTCTGAATGACAAATGGAAAAAAAGGGACACCTGAAAGCCCTCAAACAGTTACCGTATCAGCCCAAACTACACTAGCTCGAATGAGCGTGGCGTGTGTGGCAGGGGGGGGGTAACAGGAGTGCCCTTTCTGCCGCAATTCACTTTTCATATCCTTGTGCATCCGCTCATGGGCCCCATTATCCTGGGGACACCCCACTCGTCCGCGATTTGGCTCTATACCCAGCCTGATCCACCATGCGGACAGCTTGCTTAACCCAAGCAATGCCTGAGTACATGCAAAAGGTGAGCCATTGTCGCTTCGTATGGATTTGGGCAATCCGTAACGCTTAAATACTTCTATCATGGCTTGCCGAACGCTCTCTTCCTTTGAGTCAGGCAGGAGTGTTACCCCTAGGATGAAACGGCTTTTTGCGTCTCTTATTGTAGGGTAACACTTCCTTTCCCCATCTTTTGACCTCCACCAACCTTTGAAATCTATTGTCCATTCATCATTGACCTGCAGGTTACGTCCCCCATCTTGAACGAGTCTCAGGTTATCAAGTCTGGGTGTTCGTTTACGGCGCAGATTGATAAGACCTGCTTGCTTCAAAACACGATGAATAGTAGTGCGACCTGGTAGCGGAGTAACGTGTTCTCTTTTCAGAATGGCACGTATTTTATCAGCACCCCAATGTTTGTGCGCGATACGTATGCTGACTATGCGTAATAGCACCTTCTCAGATAGCTTAGTTGGTTGATTTACAGGCCTTCGACTTTGATCAACCAATCCCGAATCGCCATCTTTCTCATACCTCCTGAGCCATTTATATCCAGTTTTTCGACTGATGTTAAATGACCGACACGCTTCAGCCATGGAAATCTCCGGCTGACTTACAAGCTTTATGAATTCGCTTCTCATTTGATTACTGCTTTTGGTATTCCATGGCATAATGAGATTATGCCACATGTCTATCCAAAAGTGTAACCTATGTCTTGGAACTTGTGTTACCTATGTGGTAGTACTTTTCTGTAACCCCTGTCCTGGGCGCGCGCCCCCCCCACTCATGCGGCCAATAAACACAATATAAAGGGGACATGTATTAACTTTCCAACAGTCGAAAAGGTCACCAGTTTATACTTACCTAAGATTTAAATAAAGTACCATCTGGTGCATATCCATATTTAGCCAGAATTTCTTCCAGTTCCTTGCGAGTCCAGTACTCGTTGTTAACTATACTGCGCGCATACAAACGCGAATACTTAATTGCGCCTTTCCTGCTCAGATGGTTAATGGAATCGGAAAAACACTCAGGATCAGTCTCACATCCAAACCCTATCTCCTTCAGAACAGGAATACCTTCCTCTATTAATCTCATTGCCACTAAAGCTTGTCTGGGCACAGCGGTTTCATCTATGTAATGCGCATGCATAAATGAGCACAAGTTTACGCCTCTGGCCTTACATTCCGTTTTTAAAACATTCAGGTATTCGCGAAACGCAGTACTTACTTTCACATTCGAAAGGCCCCCGCTGAAACTCCGCATTTTCAATGAAGATTTACTCTTTGCCTCACACCAGCCAGATTCATGAATACGTGGCAAAGATGACGCGAGCCTCTCGTCTGACGATGGCAAAAAACGAGAAACTAGGTACATTGATATTTCACCAGCCTCACACATGGCTATCGATGTCAACGCCTCAACGTTCCAATTGATTAATGGGCTCGAAAACATATCAATCCCTAATCGCTGAAAACAGTATTTAAGCCCTCCAGAAGTCAGAAGTTCATTCCGAGTATATTCTAAATCCCGAGTTTCTACAAATAAATAATCTCCAGGGCGAAGATAACTGAGTGCAACGGTTGTATTACAGGCAAGCCCATAACCAGCCGAGGCTGCTGCGTTAATAGCACGGACGCCATACTCATCATACATGACCTTGGGATAAACGCACCCCATGCGAACCTGCGACCCAGCAGTAAAAACGTAGCATGGTGCGTCTGATTCCTTACGCAATTCAGCAGCCCACCTGTCGCTTTCATCGGCAGCCCGCATAAACACACCCATGAAGGTGTTCAAATTTCTATCATAATATAACGAAAGCCCCACCCCTAACAAGAGACCCACTATACAATATAAAATGACTTTCTTCATTTTCAAAAAGCAAAGTAAATAAATGAATTCTGAATAGAGTTGTGCAAGACAACCATAAGAAAAGTCATTATTCCACATCCTATCGGCGATATATGCAGTCTATATGGATTCTCCGGCGTTCGACGCAGCGATATATATTCAATCAATATGGCAAAAAACGAGAGAGTGAGAAACAGGCAGAGCATAGCAGCTTTTCTTTTTTCTATATACATAGAATTGAGAAACTCAATGAAATCATAATTATGCCAATCTACTATAGCACAAAAGTTCTTTCGGATGATGGTCATATCCGTCTCGTAGAAGAACATCCATATAAACATCATGACGCCAAAAGTAAGTCCCCAGCCAATCATAGGCGGAAGTTTTTTTTGCATATTACGAAACAAACGATGTATCACCATGGTTACCCCAGCCAAACCGCCCCATATGATAAAATTCCAGCCAGCTCCATGCCACACACCAGAAACCAGAAACATAAAGATGATATTAAACCACCAAAAACGAGTCCGACTTCCACCCAAAGAAAAATAGATATAATCACGGAACCAATGAGTCAAAGAAATGTGCCATTTACGCCAAAACTCCGTCACATTGCAACTTGTGTATGGACTCATAAAGTTCATGATAATATGAACGCCAAGACACCTAGCCACACCGTATGCGGATAATCCGTATCCCGCAAAGTCAAAATAGATACGAAACCCAAAGGCAACATTGTTAATCCATATCTGAAAAGCGTTTTCTCCGCAATACCCTATGGCCATAGCAGAAGCCAAATTATCTGCCAAAGTCAACTTAAAAAACAACCCCAGTATAATATATGGTAGACCATCCGCTAAATTAGATCCTTTCAAATTCGCTCGCCAAGATTCCATCTGAGGCAACAAGTTCTCTCGGCGTTCTATAGGTCCTGCCACCATTTGTGGAAAAAAACTACAAAAGTTCATGTAATCAACAAACTTTGGTATTCTTTGATTAGACCGAAGAGTGTCCACACAAAAAGAGACAATCTGAAACGAGTAAAAAGATATACCTACCGGAATCACCAAATCGTGAAAGGTATCCCATTTCCTCCCTAAGACATCTGAGGCTACAAAATCTGCATATTTGTAATAAATCAAAGGCAACAATAAAACAGGTATCAATAACGCCAGCACAATTGTCTTTCCTCGCCTAGAAGCTTGTAAAGATGCCCGACATACCACATATGCCAGTAAAGAAACAAAAAGAAATATTAACAACGTCTCAACACTAATCACAGCTAGGAGAACGCAGCTCAGTACGCTAAGCCCCCATTTACTTATATTCTCACTAGCGCTGCCACCGGAAAAAATCCGGCTCACTTTTCCCAGAACCACAATATAAGGCAATACAATAAACCAGAATATCCAATTAGAAAAATCCATAATATTCTTTACTTTTCCATTTACAGCCTCATTCAACTGGTTTCAACCTATCTTTATAATCGTATAGCATCATCGGCTCATATTTGTGCCGAGCAAAAAGAGGACGCAACCAGCCTTCCTCCCGAGCAAAGCAATACATCATCTTCAGATACGAAATTATCACCATATCATATATGAAAAATAAAATTTCCGGAGTACCACCTGTTATAATATCCTCCAAAAAGAGAAACTGAGGGAACAAAAAGAATAAAGACAGAAACCTCATCTGATTATCAGGCGCGCTGATCGCCACTCGAAAAATAGAAATAAATACAACCAAATATATGAAAAGCATTATCGACAAACCAACAATACCAACAACCTGTATACTAGAAATCAAGCTATTATGCCAAACCTTGCCTCTCATGGTATTCTCATATATTTTACCATACCATAACCCCCGTATATGTCCAAGAGCAACCGACGCACGACGCTGTTCAGTGTAAGAAAAGCCCATACCGTCACCCCAGATGTAATCCTTAATAGCCCCAGTTCGGGGATCCAATGCATATGACCAAAGCTCATAGCGCCATTCCATTGAAGAATTAGCCTTGCGAGCAACAGACCCGCTTACTGTTACTCCAGGCAAGTGATTAACAATTCGTTGCAGTCCTACGGGTAATTCTTTAGTCATATCTGCTGCATTCAATACGTAAATACCACAGATACCAAATATTCCCATGCATATCAATGCAGTAACTTCACGCTTCACTACAGCCATAGCCATAAGCGTCACCATCAAAGAAGCAAAGCGGGCACGGAAACTAGAAATGATAACACCAGCAAAACAGAACAACAATAACAACACCAAGGGAGGCGACTGCAATATGCGCTTCAACGGAAACTTTGCATAGATGTACAGTATACCGAACACGCCTATGTGAATGAATGCAACAAAACGTGTATTGTATGCTGTTTCAAATGTACCTCTATCCAATGCAGCTTCAGGCAAAACGTTATATCCCATCAAATGCAACACGCAGCCAACAGCGTGCCCCACCAACGTAAGCGCGGCAGTCCACTCTAATACCTGCCGCAACTTATGCATCTCCATCGGAATGGAACTCAATGCAACATATAACAATATTCCGGAGATAAAGACGACATACGGAGTTCCGCCCATACGATCAGTACTAAGACCCAATAACTGAATCGAAACCGGATATCGCAGATACGTAGCAATAAGATAGATAAGAATGCCCAAAATGGGCAAATCCAGCCATAACATGGAGCGCCACCTGAACTTCACATACCCCATTCCCCACAACAGAACCCAATACAGAAGGATCCCATTGCCTATCAACATATCAATGGAAAATTTTGACAGCTTAGAAGGTGAAATAAAAGTGCTTAAAGGAGCAAGAAGAAATATGAGCACCCAGCAGTTTTTTCCAAGAAACAACACTGCAAATACAGCCACCCCTACTACAATTGCCGCGACCGCGGATTTGGCACTGTCTGCGCCTAACGAGCCCAGCAGAAAACACAACACAATCAACAGCAGGACGGAAAAAATTTTTCCAACTATAGAACTCTGCATAACATTCCGGGAGACCCCTTATTCTTTTCGATAAGCCTCCACCTTCATCGAGGAAAAAGGAAGAGGGAAATTTTGTTTCTATACTCGGCTTTACAAAGCAGAAGGAATTTCCTTTCCGAGCTCAGAGGCCTTGCGGCCCTTGCCGTCGCCGGCGATGCGCTCAAGGAGCACATCGCGGTAGCCCATGCCTCCGGGAATCATGGGCAGCACGTGCACATCGTAAGGCACCATGACATCCAGCACATAGGCCTCCTTGGATTCCAGCATGCGCTTAATTGCGGGTGCCAGGTCTGCAGGGTCAACTACGCGCTCGCACTTGATGCCGAAGCCGGCACAGAGTACAGGGAAGTTCGGGTACAGGATGTCCGGATTGCGGTGGGTGCGGTCGTACTCATCGGCCGGGTCTGCCAGGAAGGTCTGCGCACGGTTGGAATCATACTTCAGGTCTTCCCACTGCACCACCATACCCAGGTGCTGGTTATCCAGAATCATGCATTTGATGGGCATCTTCTCCACGCGAATGGTAGCCAATTCCTGTACATTCATGAGGAAAGAGCCGTCACCATCGATGTTCACCACAGTCTTTCCTGGGTATGCCATGTGAGCGCCCATGGCTGCCGGGAGGCCATAGCCCATGGAACCGAGACCGCCGGAAGTCGCCAGACGGCGGGGCTGCTCAAACTTGTAGAACTGAGCGGCAAACATCTGGTGCTGGCCTACACCTGTACAGATAATGGCATCCTCGTCCTTAAGCTGGTTGTAGAGCTCCTCTATGGCCTGCTGCGGTGCAATCTCGCGCTCGTTCTTTTCGTAGCAGAGAGGATACTGTGCCTTCCAGGCCTCAATGATACCAAACCATTCCGGACGATTGGAAACAGCGTACTCACGGGGAGCAATTCCCATTTCTGACAGCTTGGCATTCATGTAGGCAAGAGCCTCAGCAGCATCCGAGCGGATGGCGTAATCCACCTTCTTGTTCTTGTTGAGCTCAGCAGCATCGAAATCGATGTGAATAATCTTCGCATGCTCACAGAAGGTACGCACTGCACCCGTCACGCGGTCATCAAAGCGGGCGCCGATGGCAATCACCACATCGGCCTCATTCACCGTATTGTTGGCATAGACCGCACCATGCATACCCAGCCAGCGCACGGAAAGAGGATGAGACTCCGGCATGGCGCCGATACCCATGAGCGTGGTAGCCACGGGAATCTGCGTACGCTCGGCAAATTCACGCAGCTGCTCCGCAGCATTGGAAATCACCACACCACCGCCAGCGTAGATAGCAGGACGCTTGGCCGACAGAATCAGCGGCAGGACTTCATCCAGCGCTTCTGTATTCAACTCCACCTTGGGTGAGTAGCCGGGCAAGTCGAGCGGAGCATCAAAATCCGGCACAAACTTACCTTCCTGGAAGTTCTTGGGAATATCAATCACCACGGGGCCGGGGCGCCCCGTGCGGGCCACATGGAAAGCCTCGCGTACAATGCGGGGGATATCATTCAAGTCCGTGACCAGGTAGCTGTGCTTCACAATGGGAGCCGTCATACCGAACACGTCCGTCTCCTGGAAGGCGGAAGTACCGATAAGCCCGCTGCCCACCTGAGCCGTAATGGCCACCATGGGAATGGAGTCCAGCATCGCATCCGCAATGGGCGTAATCATGTTCGTAGCGCCGGGGCCGGAGGTAGACATGCACACACCCACCTTACCGGTTACGCGGCCATAACCTTCTGCGGCAAATGCACCGCCCTGCTCGTGGCGAGGAAGAATCGTGCGGATGGAAGGCTCATGGCTGAGCGCCTGGTGAATCGGCATACTGGCGCCACCCGGATACGCAAATACGACATCCACCCCCTCGCGCACAAGACTCTGCACCAGAGCTTCTGCACCGGTCATCAATTTACCTTCAGGCTGGGACTTGCATGTGGATTGTGTATTCATAGTCGTATAATAATTACGTATTTTCCAGAATTAACGCGTACTCGGGTTGGAGTATATCAAACGAGAGAGCAGATGAAAAGCATAATTTACGCTATACCTCAGCAGTTTTTGTCAACGCGCAGGAAAGAACACCTGCACTTCGTTCCCGCTATCCAGCATCATGGCCAGTTCATTCAAATCCTTCTGTTCCATGCGGAGTTGCAACTGCCCCCGCCCGCCCTGAGCGCCGACAATTACCATGCCGTTTTCCAGAACCAGAAGCCGGTCCGATGAGGGATATTGCGGCGACCTGGGCAAGACAGCATGCCCATCCAGCACCCCCTCACGGGCAGACACCTTCGTAACATGCGACACCTGGCGGGATTTCGGCATATCATCCACAGACAGAATAGGATAATCCGCAACAAGCTGATTTCCATCCCATACAGAAAGCTCACGTTGCAACGGGTGAATCTCCACCCTGAGGCGCATGGGCACAACCACCAGCTTCTGCCCTACCCGCAAAGCAGAGGGCTCCACAATGCCGTTCAACAGCATAATTACATCCTGGGGACACTTCTGCGTCGCTGCAATACGCGCCATATTATCACCCTTACGAACAGTATACACCCGGGCACCTGGATGCATACGGGAAAGATAACGCGGCACATTGACACGGCCACATATCTGTCTGGCTTCACGTCCCGCAATTCCGGAATCAGCAAGAAAAGGCTGCAGCAGCAGAGCCGCCTCCCCGCCTTTCTGCTCCTGCATTAAGCGACGAGCCTGCTCCAACTCCTCCGGCCGCCGAGGCCAGAGCGAGTAATTTTCCGCAGAAAAAGCCATGGGGGACAAACTACAAAATACCCCTGCGACGAAAATCAAATATATTAATCTCATGAGACTTCTGAATCATTTCCAACATAAAACCGAGAAGGGAAACCTCCCATGCATCGTCAACGCCACATATAACTGCGCGAAACGGATCACCAGAACTTAAAGCTTCACTCACCACCCTTTCCTGCACCTCCGCGCATGCATCATGCACACATTCCTCCGTCACCTCCGAGCGGCAAAAGCGAAAGCCATACTCAAATAAAGCCCGCGTACCCACACCACTCTGGCGCATCCATTCGAGAAACCGGGCAGCAACAGCCCCAAATCCCTCTGTCTCGACGCCACACATATCGGAAGGGCATATAATACGCGGACGATTCGCCTCAACCCAGCCACTGCGAATCCGGCACACGCCAACCTCATCCATCGACTCTGTAATAAGTCTGAAATTAAATCGCGTGTCGCCAAAGGAATCTATGCGGCGATCGGGCACATACAGCACCCTGGTTTGCCGGAACGCGTATTCTATGGCATCCTGATTCACGAAAAAAACAAAAGGCGGCTCCACCGGATAAGGGAGGAACCGCCCGTTTTACAGAAAAGGGAAACCGGGCTTATCAGGCCTTGTGGGACTCGATGTAAGCCACAACGTCAGCCACAGACTTGAGCTTCTCTGCGTCTTCGTCAGGAACTTCCACGGAGAACTTATCCTCGAAAGCCATCACGAGTTCAACAGTGTCAAGGGAGTCAGCACCGAGATCTTCGATGAACTTAGCATCGGTGGTCACCTTTTCGGGATCAACGCTGAGCTGAGCAGCGATGATTTCTTTTACCTGGGATTCGATATTGTCGGACATAAGATTGTTACAGGTTTTAAGTGCATTCATTCTAGCGTGTTCCCAGACTTCTTGCAACAAAAAAGTGCCGCATGCTTAAAAAAATTGCATCATAAGTGCGTCCCGAACGCCCGGGCAATGCCATTCAACGTCAGCATTGGCTCCATTATGCATTTGCGGCGCAAACGGGGGCCAATCAAGGCCGCATCCCCCCCTGTCAACACCACATGAGCGGGCTCGCCCAATTCCTTCTCTATTCCATCAAGAATCCCATCAACCAAGGCAGGATACCCTACGCGCACAGCAGCGGCCATAGCCTCCTGCGTCGTACTACCTATCACAGAGCCTTGTTCTTCTGCTGACGAGATGACAGGCAAAAGAGAAGTACGTCCATTCAGGCAAGCAGAAAACGCCGCAAGACCAGGGGCAATCACCCCGCCGGAAAAAAGAAGCCGCCCTTCACGCTCAACCACCACATCGAACGTGGTTGCAGTTCCCATATCAACAGCGATAACAGGAAAAATCCGATACTGCGCGGCTGCCAGCGCATTTGCCACCCGGTCTGCCCCCAGAGTCTGAATTCCCTCGTACCCAGAAAAATCCACCTGCAGCGGCATGAATGGCGTCAGAAATTCCGCCACAACATCATCATGGCATGCCATTGCAATCTGTTTTGCAGCATGAGGCACAACAGAGCAGATACACACCCGCTCAAAGCTCCAGCCGCGAAGAAGCTCCTTCACACTTTCTTCCACAACATCGGCTGTCTTTATCACGCGCTGTTCAACAACCTTACCATCGGAAATCAAGGCAAACTTCGTCCGCGTATTCGAATTATCAACTATAACACTATTCATACACGAAACTCCTTCTCAATAATATCTGCTATACGCCGGCTGGCATCAGTCCTGTCAGCCCGTTTCATCGCCGTACACAACTCATTCCACCCACGGGCATCATCTGCTAACAGGCGTTCAAGCGTGGCAATCAGATGTTGCGTAGATTCCACATGAACACCACAACCCTCTTCCAGCAACAACTCCAAATTTCCCTGTTCCTGCCCGGGCAACGTAAAATTGACGATGGCCGGTACATGGGAAGCATAGCATTCAAACATCGTGGCCGCCCCGGCCTTACCAATATAGAAATGACTTTGGCGCATATAATCGGCCATTTTATCAGTCTCTCGCAGTATCAACAACCGCCCGGTTTCAACATATCCCCGGAACCTCCGACGCAGCGCATTTGCCTTATGCCCGGCCAAAACAGTAAGACGCAAGCCAGGAAACGCGGACAACAAAGAGCGGATATCGTTTTCCACCCCCTTAACATGCCTGTATGCACCATACAATATACGCAGGTTGCTGCAGCTAGGATCCGGCCTCCCGGCATCCGCACGGAATCTGCAGTAAACCGGAAATCCACCTACTTCAACTCTGTTTTCCTCCAGTGCGTACCGGTCAATAAGCATTCTCCGGGAATCAGCATCCGGCACAATTACAAGCTTCGCCTCTGAACGCGCCCATGGACGGCTGATTTCCCGGGCATCAGTAACCACCACGGCATACGGAAAACAGACAGAGGACTGAGCGCGCAGCTCATCCAGCATGTAAGCAAAAAGAGGATAAGTACAAATAATCAAATCCGGCTGGTATGTATCCAGCAGCTGTTTCAAGCAGTTTACAACGCGCTTCAACGGAGGGCTTTTCACCAACTCTCGCCAATCCGCCGTATCCGTTAAATCATACGTTACTCTCCATAACCAGGGTAAAAACCGCACACAACAATCGTAAAATCGCTGCGTTATCCCAAACCACACTGGCTGAGCCAATTCACAGACATCAAAAATCTGCGTTTCCCAACCGCAAAGCCTGTAATACTCAGCCAAAGCGCCAGCTGCGGAATGATGCCCCTTCCCGTAACCAACACTCAAAAGCATTAATTTCTTATTAACCATACGCGCCTCGGATAACAGGCCTACGATAAACAACAAACTCCGGCCTGCTGCCGGAGTTTGTTTTTTCTAACAACTTGTACTACGGGCCAATCGTGTCCGGGCGTCCTTCAAACGGTGGACGTCTGGGAACATACACCGAATCATTCGGCAGGAGCTTGATAGCACGGTCACGTGCACTGAAATAATCGTACGTTCTCGTCACCTTACCGCGAGTCACCTGAATCTTGCGCGAACCGAAGTCAGTAATATCGCCACAATCAATCAGAGCCTGAATCAGAGTCACGCCTTCACGATACGGCAGGTTCTTCTTTTCGCGCACGTAGCCGGCAATCTGAATATAGCGGGTATCAACCGGAGCCTCCCCCTTCGGTCCGACATTGGCCATCACGATGGGGTCAGAATAAATCTGCTGAGCCAGATAGAGAGAACGCAGAGAGTTTTCCACCTGACGTGCAGTCATCCCGACCACGCGAACGCGGCCAGAAAGATAAGGAACAGAAATCGTTCCGTCCTCTCGGCTGACAGCATACTCGCCATTCACATTCCCGACATCCTCGCTGGGGATGTTCTTGAATTGCAGGACAACCGTACCGCCCTTTGTTGCGCGGGGTTCAGTTGCAGCGTCCTGTGCCATGAGCGGCTGCATTGCGAAACAAAGCAACAGCATCACAAACAACTGTATAATAAACTTCTTCATAACAACTAATCAATATAAATCATTACTATCAGTATCCGGAGTCGGCTCCGCATCCGTCCTTGCAGCTACAGCCTTAGGCTCCACTCGATTATTTCCCTTGCTGTAGTACGAATAATAAGTCGTATAATACTGATACTGCGTATCACCCGAAATATCGACATTATTCATCACAAGACCCATAATATTACCACCTGCGCTCTGAATCAGCGACTTGGAGCGGAGAAGCGCCTTGATAGGCATCTTACGCGGCTGCAGCACAAGCAGCGTAGCGTCAGCACGGCTTACAAGCAACGAAGCATCGCTCACACCCAACACAGGCGGAGAGTCAACCAGCACCACATCAAAGCGCTTAGACACCTCCGTAAGCAGCTGCTGCATGCGGTTAGAGCCAATAAGACCACTGGGGTCCACAGGCACTGGACCACTCGGAAGCATGTACAGATTGGCATGACCAGTCTGGAACACAACATCCTTCAATTCAGCCCCCTGTGCAAGATAGGAAGACAAGCCCAGGTCGCTTTCCAGCTCGGCATAACGAGCCAGGCGGGGACGGCGCAAGTCTGCGTCAATCATCAAGGTGCTATAACCAGCCTGGGCAAACACATAGGCAAGATTGCTCAAGGTTGTAGTCTTACCCTCACCCGCATTTGCCGACACGACGGCAATGGTGGTAGCACGGGCAATCTCACGCTTCAACTCAATATTCGTGCGCAGAATACGGTATGCTTCCGCATCAGGACTATCACCGCCCTGGAGAATCAGCAAGCCGGCATCCTGAGGAATAACGCCAAGCACCGGCAGCCCCAGCATACGTTCTGCATCTTCAAGAGATTTAATGGAAGTATCAAAGTAATTGCTGATGAATGCTACCACCATGCCCAGAATGAGGCCCAGCACAGCGCCAACAATCAGATTAAGACGATAATTAGGACTGCTGGGGGCAGTTGCCAGCCCCGGCTGACTATACACCTCCAGGCTGGTACGAGGAGCCATAAGGCGCATCTTATCCGCGATATAATCGTTCTCCAACTTATCGTAGCGAGCCTTTTCCGATGCATATTCCTGCAGGGCATTCTTCACCTTCTGATCCTCAAGGGTCTTATCACGAAGCTTTTCCTTTGCGGCATTGTAACGCTGTTCCAGATCCTGAAGCTCAGCCTTCTTCACTTCTATCTGATCCGCCATGGAATCACGCATACCTACCAGCTCCTCATAGAGCTGCTGCTGCGTTGCCTTGTGCTGCTCATCCAGGCGAAGCACGTTCGGGTGGCGCTGACCATAACCGCTGAGCAACATCTGTGCACGGCTATTCTCTTCCTCTGTATAGCGATTATTCAACTCGCGCACCTTGGCCGAACAATACGATTCTGCCGTCAGCAAACCAGTGCGGGTTACATACCCAAGCAAGTCTGCATCCTTCAAATCCTGAAGCTTGCTGATGTGCACAGACATCTGTGCAATCTCTGCCTCCAACTGGAGCTTGTTATTATTCAGCTGCTGCAGCGTCTGTTCTTCTGCACCTGCAGACATAGGAGCATTGTGCACAGCATAATCATTCCACATTCCCTGAATGTACTTGCCAGAGCGAATATACTGGCGTACCACATCGGCTTTGCGTTCAAGCTCATCCTGACGAGAACGGAGCACCTCATAACGTTTGTTAATAGCCTCGTTTATGATGGCGTTCTCCTTCTCCTCGCGAATCTCCTTGTAGCAATCCACCACTGCCTGGCACACCTGTTGAGACATACGGGGATCCTCTGTCTTGACCTCAATATCGACCAAATTTGTATTTTTACGCGGCGCTACCTCAATCATACTCATCAGCTTCAACGCTGACGTTGCCTCATCAAGTTCCCACTCGTTTGGCAAATCAAGCTTATTTGCAACCGCTACAAGATTTTGTTGGGAAACAAGAATTTCAAATTGAGTCATCATATACTGATCAGACAACTCAACCTTTTCAATAGGATTGATTTCGCCACCTACTGCTACGTTAATCAAATCCCTCGGATATTTGATCTCAAAGGTCATTCCGCTGGTGTACTTAGGCGTCATCATCTTTGTGATGACTGCGCTACTTACAAACACCAGCATGAAGACAAGAAAAATAGTCTTCCACCGTCCACGCAGCACTTGCATGTAATCCTGTGCATGCAATACTGCCTCCGACTGAGCCTGGGCACTCACTCCATTATCCATATATTTTAGTATCAAAAACGGAGGGGAAGTTGCTATTTCTCCCCCTCCGTATAAACATTTTTATCTTTTAGAAGCTATACGTCAGACCGGTAGAAATCACGTGACGCTTGTAATCACCGTACTTTCTGCTGGAGTCTGCATCATAGTATGTGTATGTATAGGTGATATTACCCACCAGATCTTCCGAGAACTTGTAGTTCATACCTACAGTCGGGTTCCAGGAATAGTTGGTCTCATCCTGCATCATACCGAAGGTACCCTCTGTGTAAGAAGAGCGGAGAACCGATATACCGAACGTGAATGACACATCGGGGGAAAGCGTATAGACTGCATTCACACCCGCGCGGACTGCAAGGTCGGAAAGATAGCTTGCACCTACCCCACGGTAGGTATCCACGTTCTCGTTAGACAGCACAAAGTATGAGTTCACGCTAAGTCCCTCTGCCACCTTGCGGTTGTAACCCATGCGCACATTCGGGCTCAGAATCTCCTTATTGCGGATATACTTCTGCTGCAGACCAATGCTGGCACTGCAGCTCGACACCGGGTCGAGGGACAAATCGAAACCTACCATCAACGTGATGTTGTCGGAGTTATAGCCATAATCACGCTGGTCGTTCTTGTATGTGAAATCCACATTATAGCTCATCAATTCCGATGCGCGATAACGCAGGCCTGCCCCTGCAGTAAGATACTGGCGGTCGTCAGTCTGATATTCCGTCTCGCTGTACAGAATGCCACTGTAGCCGCACTTCACATTCCAGCTCCAGCGAGCATCAATGGAGTGGCTGTAGGAGTTATTGAAAGACCAGTTGAAGCATTCACCCTGGCGGCGGGCGGCAGAAATACCACTTGCGTAATCAGGCTCCGGACTGTAGGAAAGATTCAGAGCCGCAGAATAAGTGCTGCGAGAGTTGAAAGCATGTACAATTGTACCCGTCAGCCCGCAGTCTGCATAATTCGTCTTGCTGTCATACGTATTACCCACCCGGCTTACATCGCTCAGGTAGCGGGTCATACCCAGGTTAAAGCGATAAGAAATCTTATCAATCGATTCGTAATCGGCAAACGTTGCCCCAAGGCCGGCCTTCACGAAAGCGCTGGCATCCTCATCAGAGTGAGCAGTATTCACATTCGAATCATAGCCCAGCTTTGCATATACGTTATAAGTAGCGGTATGCGACTCAGGCAGGCCAACCATAGGAGCAGTATCATACAGAGACACTGCGCTTACAGAGCCCGCGCAAAGACACGCAAGCACAAACTGTTTGTAAAAATGAGATTTCATATTTCTCTACAGTCAGAATATTTAGTTAAGGGCAGAAGTTGCGGGCGGAGTAACCAGAACATCCTCCTCGGGGGTGGTAGCAGGAGCATTCGGCACAAAAGACTCCAGAGAATCAGAGGAAACACCGTTCCCTGCAGATGTTCCCGTAATCGTAGTTGCAGCAACCCCCTGAGCCACAGTCCCGGCAACCGGCTGAGTCTGAGGCATCGTGTACAGAGTCGCCAGCAGCTGATAACCAGCAGACTCCACAGCAACAGGAACATAGCTGCCGGGATTATTGTTGTATGCCTGGGCATTAGCCACAAAACCATCTTCCAGAGAAGGAGCTGCAAGCAGCACAGAGCGAAGAACGGAGTATGTCTCCGTAGCAGTCCAGGACTCACGCTGCATCATTACAGTCTTGAAAATTTCCACTGCGTTATTAGGTTCTGCCTTGACAGCCTCATACACAGCAACACAAAGAGCATCAAAAGAGGTGCCCGAACCTTTCTGCGCCATCTTGGCCACCTGCTCCGGAGCAGAGGCGGCCACGCAGAGATTGCCAGCGAAAACGCCAACAAGAATCATTGCTATCAGGGTCTTTTTCATACGTGTATAATAGTTAGAAATAAGCGGGTAGCGGGAATCGAACCCGCAGGATCAGCTTGGAATGCTGGAGCTTTACCATTAAGCTATACCCGCAAACTCACCGGAATCCTATCACATAGAGCACGCCGTGACAAGCCTTATTTAATATTTTTTTCAAATTTATTTTTTTAACCTTGACTAATACACCGCCCTGCGATAGAATCCCCGCGCTTGCAATCCGCGGGCGTCGTTCAATGGTAGGACGCGTGCTTCCCAAGCATGAGACACGGGTTCGATTCCCGTCGCCCGTATTACGCATAAACGGCAGAGTCGCCAGTCGTCTCTGCCGTTTATAGTATCAACACATAACAAAAACTTGACAAAAGCCCTCTAAAAGATTAACTTTTCCGAAACATTTTTTGCAGCGCCATGAGACAACCCACCCCATATCGCCAGATGGAACTCAACCCGCGCATAGCAGATGGGGACATGCACTCACCTGAAATGGTACGCCAGCAAGTAGAACAGGCACGCCAGCAGGCTGAATACTACGAAGCGCAGAGACGCGAGCTGGAAGAGAGCAACGAAAAGAAAGTGCTATTCAACGACAGCCTCAACGAAATCGGCATGAAGCTGCATAATGCCGTGCGCCGCTTGGAACGGGAACTTGAATCAATGGAGCGGGAAGCCGGGGAAGTCGCCCAGGTCAACGAGTGTCTGAAGCGCCATTTACAGATTCTCTCCTCCCTTCAACCCCAGCAGTGGAGCACCGAAGGTTTCCACGAGCGCCTGCGCGAAGCCATGCCCAAACTGGAGCGCGCCGCCAACGATTTTGAAGAAGCATACGCCAGTGCGCCGCGCTACCGGCACACCGACATATTCCGGTACAAGCCCGGAGTCGAAGGCCGCCAGGGCATAAACTGGGGCAGCATCCGCACCCAATTGGCACACGGTTTCTTCTTCCACCTGCCACTTTTCATTCTCCTGCTCATCAGCTGGGGAATCTATCTGCTCATCTCTCATACCTGAATCCATACTGAACCTCGCCATGCCAGACTACAATTCGTCCTTTGACAAGCTCCGCGAACTGGAACTACGACGCAACATGCGCCAGGGCAACATGCCACAGCCGGCCCGTGCCTACCAGCAGCGCCGCTACCCGGCCAACACCCTGGGGCCGCAGGAAGATGTACTGGAACAGCGCCGGGGGCGAAATCGCAAATACGTAACCACCATCACCAGCAGTCCCCGGCAGCAGCAGAATGTCCTGCTGCAGAATTTACTCCTGCTGGCAGCCCTGGCCGGCTCCATCTGGGGGCTGTACATGCTCACCATCTATCTTCTTACTCATTCCTGATTCTTTTCACCCCGCCATGGAACAGACCAACCTCATCGATGTGGCGTATATCGCCCGCCTGGCCAAGCTCGACCTCACCCCTGAAGAAACCGCACGTTTCTCGGAAGACCTCAACCAGGTGCTGGCCTATGTAGCCCAGCTCGACCAGTGGGACACCACCGGAACAGAGCCCATGTACCACCCGCTTCCCGTCTTTGATGCCCTGCGCGAGGACATCCCCGGCGCCAGCCTCAGCAACGAAGCAGCCCTTTCCAATGCCCCGGCGCAGGAAGACGGCCAGTTCCGCGTGCCCAAGGTCGTAGAATCAGCCCACTAACTTTTTTTCATCAGTCATGCTCAACGGAACCATTTCATACTGGCGCAAGCAACTCACCAGCGGCGCCATCGCCCCCACCGAACTGGTGCAGGAAATTGCCCGCTCCATGGAAGAGCGCAACCCCGGCATCAACGCCTATCTCTCCTGGGATACAGATGCCGCACTGGCCGCAGCCTCCACGGCAGACCTCAGCAAGCCGCTGGGTGGCATTCCCATTGCCATCAAGGACAATATTGCCATGCTCGGGCAGCCCACCCGCTGCGCCTCCCGCATGCTGGAAAACTTTGTTTCCCCCTATGATGCCACCGCCGTCACCAAGCTGACCGCCGCCGGTGCCATCCCCTTCGGCCGCACCAACATGGACGAATTCGCCATGGGTTCCTACGGCCAGAACTCCGCATTTGGCGAAACCCAGAACCCCGCTGCCCCCGGACACGTACCGGGCGGTTCCTCCAGCGGCTCGGCCGCAGCCGTGGCAGGCGGCATGG
>JAFYRS010000047.1 GCA_017546845.1 Akkermansia sp. | reverse complement strand
GGCGGCATAAGGAGGCGAAATGCGCTCCCCGCCGATTTCAATGCTCGTCGGTATTGAATGAACGGCTATTTGCGTATCCGGCATATTCTTTTTGTCCCTGCATTATGCCGCCCGTTACACGGGCTCGGGGGCTATTTTTGTTGATAACGAGGGTCTTACGGCCCTCGCTACGATTATGTCGCCCACTCGTGGGCTTGAAATGTCCTACACGCACGGTTCATAAATTCAGAATTATCAATCTGCTACATAGCTTGCTCTCCAGAGTAATAATTCTCTCCGCTAATTGTTCCAACGCGTGCGCAAATCATTGTTGTTTTGGTTACGCCCCACCAAAAATCACTTCTGACTTTTCTGAGGTGATTGTTTGAAAACCTCAAGCCCCGGGTAAATGATTCCACCCACCATGCGGCCTCTGTAATCCAGCACGCGTATCTTATCATGCTCGATTTCGAAGGCATAAGGTGCGCAGTCGCCTAGCGTATTGAGATACCCCGTATGCCCCCACACTCCATTGCTCAGCTGATACATGACCAGACGATGCATCGTGCATCCGCCCATGCCACTTTCGCAAACAACTGCAAAATCATCGCGCAGGCGAACAGGGAGGCTATACCCCAAGTCCCCCAGCTGCGGCATGCCGGGTTGCAGAATCCAGGCAGGGGAAATATCAGACCCGCATGGCTGGTCATCGTTCGCCCGGTATACCAAATCAACCCGCTTCTTTTTCAACAGACCAGTAGGACAAAGTGGCAGGTGGCTGGAAATTCTCAGCTTCATCCGCAGGCTCTGTCTGGGCAGCAGGCGGCATTCCTCACTATGAACACATAAATTACTGCGTTCCACCTCATGGCCATCGTACACCAGCAAGTACACCCGCCCCCGGCGCAGGGTGACGGGAAAATCAGTCAGATTCTCTGCCTCTGCTATCAGGAAACCACGCTCCACCCCGACCAGACGCAGGCTCACCAGGCTGGGAGCTGACACATACTCTGCAGGTCGCGCCCCCCACATGCGCAACCGAGCCAGCAATGTACCATTGGCATGGTATGCGCGTATTTCCTTACCTTTCACTTCAAAACGGGCATATTGGTCTGACGCAGCAGCAATGCCATGGGTCAGCACCAGGCGGGGTTTGCCGGCATCCGTCTGTACCGCCAGATACATGTGCATGGTTCTGGCAGATGAGGCGGCTGCCATAGAACCACGCAGCAACACAAGCCCGGGAGAAAGGCTCGTTTCTGTCCACTGCGAGGCATGCGGGAAAGCACGCTGTGCCAATTCCCGCGGATTTCCAGCACTCGCCGCGCACAGCGGCAGCGCCAGCAGCGCCGCCAAGAGCATCAGAAATGGTTTCATCATGTTCATCACATCAATACTCATTCAGGGCTGCTATCGGCAGATTTATCCGACTCAGGCAGGCACCATGTAACAACATTGACCACCCCACTGACCACCAATGCGCCACCAGCAAAGCAAACAGCCGCAGCACCACCGGCAATGTTAAGCGGCACATCGATGCAGACGCCGACTACCGTTGCCAGCGGGTACGCATAAAGTGCATGAGGGGTCAGTTTTCTGCTGTATTCATTGACAGACGACCAGCCCAGGCTGGTTCTCTCCGGCATAGGGTACGCACGCGTATCGTGCAGAGTAAGAGACTTCCAGTTACCCGAAAGACTCCACATGCCGCCCCGGTCTAACTGCAGCTCTCGGTACACCACTTCCCCCAGTGTTTCCGGTTTTACCTCATATTGGTCAGGAATCGGCTTGCCCAGCAGGTAGGGATTCTGGACTGACGTGCGTTTGAATTTCGCACGCTGACCCCGCACGTATTTTCTGCCGCCGTGGCGGTAGTAACACTCGCGCTCCGTCAGCTCCACACCATCGTACTCCGCGCCACAATCTGCCACATACTGGCACAAGTTTGTACACGAGGTAAGCCCCAGCAATAAGGCAGCCGATGCAGCTTTGACAATATCAGCCCGTCTCATGCTCCCAGCATACACCACGGCGCTAACCTGTTCAATGAAAAATTGGATGACTGTAATATGATTTACCACCATGCTGCGCGATTACATAGAGGAAGACAGCCCCCGCAAAACCCGGATTTTGCAAAAGTCCTCAAGAAAATGTGTGACTTTTACCTAAAAGTCCTCAAGAAAATGTGGAGATTTTACCTAAAAGTCCTCAAGAAAATGTGGGGATTTTACCCAAAAGTCCTCAAGAAAACGTGAATTATCCTTGATTATCAACACCATTATGCTATAATTCAGTCACAGAAAAAGCCCACATGAAACGCGACTCGATAGAACAGCTAATCAGCTGGAAGAAGAATCCCCGCAGAAAGCCCCTTATACTGCTAGGCGCACGGCAGGTGGGGAAAACCTGGCTCATGCAGGAATTCGGAAAGCGGCATTTCAAAAAATTGGCTTATATACGCTTTGACCAGAACGAGCGCATGCGCGCAAGTTTTGAGCAGGACTACAATATTCCTCGCCTCCTTGAAGCCATTCAGATGGATGCAGGCTTCAAAATAACTCCGAAAGACACGCTCATCATACTGGATGAAATCCAGGAGTGTCCGAGGGCACTCACCTCACTTAAATATTTCTGCGAAGAAGCCAGAGAATACCACATCGTTGCAGCAGGCTCACTGCTCGGGCTCTATGAGCATTCCGGCACGGGATTCCCCGTAGGCAAGGTTGATATTTATCACCTCTACCCCATGAGTTTCGGTGAGTTTTTAAAAGCCACCGGACACGAATTATATGTGGAAGCGTTAGAACGGCAGGACTGGCGATTGATAACCGACTTCGCCTCAAAATATATTGATCTGCTGAAGCTTTACTACATCATCGGAGGCATGCCGGAAGCAATCAGCACCTATCTGGATACTCACGATTTTGAACAGGTACGGAACGTGCAACAAAACATTCTCCTCGGCTATCAACGGGATTTCAGCAAGCACGCCCCCCCCGAACAAACACCTCTCATATCATTGCTTTGGGACTCGATTCCAAAGCAACTTGCCCGGGAAAATAAGAAATTCATGTGCAAGGATGTGCAGGAAACGCTGCGCATGAGGGATTTGGAAATAGCCATGCAATGGCTGATGGATGCAGGATTAATTCACAAGGTAGTTCGCGTCTCCAAACCGGCCTTCCCCGCTGATGCCTACAGAGAATCCGCTTTCAAGCTTTTCTTCCTGGATGTTGGGCTACTGGGCGCAAAATCTAAGTTACCTATTGATGCCGTGCTGGACGGGAACCGCATTTTCACAGAATTCAAGGGGGCCTTGGCAGAGCAATATGTTCAGCAGGAACTGCGAGCTACCAGCGATGTCATTCCTTATTACTGGGCAACGGCCAATTCCCAGACAGAAATCGATTTTCTGGTGCAGATGGGCATGGAAATGGTACCGGTCGAGGTCAAAGCAGAAACGAATCTGCAGGCTAAGAGTCTGAAAGCGTTCTGCAAAAAGTTCAAATGTCCTACCGCTATACGCAGTTCCATGGCACCATGGTTTGTGCAGGATATGCCGATTTCGGATGATGGTAGCATCTGCAAGCTCATTAATCTGCCTCTGTATGCAGTAAGCCAGATGATGAAATTACCACACTGACACGATGAAAGCCACCCACCAGATTCGCCGGAAATGGGCTGATGGTTGCGAAAGCATCACCACGGGGTATCTGGCGTTTGATATCACCGGTGCGGAGGACAAATTGCTGGTTCGCTGCCGGAATGGGATGACCGGGTGGCGGCGTTTCTTCCGCACACGCCCGGTATTAGAGAACGCTGAGGGCACCACGCTTGCCGAAATAGAGTTGCCGCGATTCGCAGGAAGCGCCTTCACCCTCCGCCTGCCAGATGGGCAGCGCGAAAAAATCGGCGTGGATACGCCGCTTCCCAGCGGGCTTTCCCCGAAGCTGGGCATTGCCGTGGAATGCTTACGCAGCCTGTGGTTCAAGACTGACGCCGGGGATAACGACTGCGGCGATTGATTTCCCCCTATGAAACTGAGCGACACGAATCTTTCTGTGCAGGAGCGCGAATGGGTGGAGCAAGAGCTTTTCCCCGGTGAGGAATTACTGCTGGTCTGCAAGCCCGCCACCAGTCTGTGGAAGCCGGGCTACGCCTACCGCATGTTCTTTGCAGCCTTGTGGAATGCTTTTCTGTTCGGCATCCTCGGCTCGCTGATTATCACCCATACCACGCTGGAGAAAATCATCGAAAAGCCAGCCTTCCTGCTCCTTTTCCTGGGGCTGCTACCCTTTTACCTCATCGGCATCGGGTTCATCATCAGCCCCTGGTGGGAGCGGGAAAACGACCGCCGAACGGTGTATGCGCTCACCAATCAGCGCGCCATCGTGCTGCGGCCCTCAATGCTCCGCCGCCGCCGCACATGCAGGAGCTTTCCGCTGGCTCACGATTTAATCAAAGAGGTGCGAGAATACCGCCATGGGCGTGGCGATATCATCATGGGGCATGAGGAGCACCACGGAAGACACGGTATACAGCTCATACCGCAGGGATTTCTCTTTGTCGACCATGTTTACGAGCTGGCCGCCCTCATCCGGCCGCACCTGCCGGATGCCCAGGCGCCGGAAACGGAAGAAACACCCGACGAATGCCCCACCTTGGGCTGCATGCCGGTTATCGTGCTGCTCTTTGCGGTTATTTACCTCACAACCCGCTACAAGCAAGGTACTTCTGATGGCGTCGACATCGCCCTCATCTTCGGAGGAATTGCCCTTTACTCCATCATCTCCTGGAGCATCAAGTATGCAGCCTGGCGCAAAGGCCAGGCTGAACAAAAAGGCAACTGAGCAACTTATTTCTTAGCGGCTCGCTTCTTTCTGGCCTGCTGGGTCTGGTACTCCTTAATCACCTTGCGCCAGTCTGCCATATTCTTACCGCCCAGCTTGCCCACGAATTCACCCTCTGCCGTGACGATACAGATAGCAGGAGAACCGAAGCCCGAAAGGTCAAAGCCTGGAATGCTTCCCAACTCAGAGCCCAGCACACCTGGGCATTTGAACTCGTGTTCCTTCATGTACTGCTTGACCACGGCCTCCTCTTCCTGCCCCAGGAACACCAGTTCTGCCTTGGCGGATTTCATCTTGCCATAGTCCTTGAACAAAACCGGACAGAACACGTGGCAGGGCACGCACCAGCTCATGGAACGAAGGAAGATGTAATACTTCGCTTTCAGGTTCGGCTTCTTATTTGTCAGATAGGTTGCCTCCGAAAGCAACTGGGGCACAGGAGGAAGCTCTGCCGTTTCAGAGGTCGATGCCGCGGGCTGTTTTTCAATTGCAGCCTGAACCGGGGATACCAGGCTTCCTGCCAGCAGCAGAGCAAACAATACTGTATACAGTTTTTTCATGGTCATTCTCCTTAATCGCGCCGGCGGGGGCGACGGCTGAATTTATCGTAAAAGACGCGTTCTGATTTACCATTGCGGTCGCGGGAATCGCGGCGTTCGCGGGAATCGTAACGTTCCTCGCGCTCGCGGCGGAAGCTGGTGTTGCCACGCCCGGCATATGAAGCACCGCGGCGCTCGCGCTCATGGGGGCGGAACTCGCGCTCATGAGGTGCGTTACCTCCCTGGGGACGGCCTTTGTCCTCGCGCACATTGACCTCGTAGCCGCAGATGTTGCATGTACCCAGGCGCTCAATGAGCTGGGGCGCAATCTCGGGCGTTACCTCGATGAGCGTATGCTTGAGGAAGAGCCGGATATCACCCACCGTTCCCTTGGGAGCGCCGCCTTCGTTATAGAAGAGCCCGGCAATATCCTTGGGACGCAGACCAAGAAGCTTGCCGCCATTCATGAAGAGAGTCACACTCTGCTGCAGGCTGCTCCAGTCATTGCCCTTCTCCACCGGGGCGCATTCATCATCTGCCGGGCGGGCAGAGCGGGAGAACTTGCTGGGTCTGTCCTCCGGGATGGGCTGCAGCTCTCGGCTGGTCTTGGACACCAGCAGATTAAACATGGCCGCCAGCAGCTGCTCCGCAGGAAGGTCAATATCATTGAGTTCATCCGGCAGCTCGGTGGCCGTAGCGGCATTTTCCAGAATCTCATCCACCAGGGATTCACGGCGTACTTCTTCCACCTGCACCCCGGTCATCACTTTTTCACGCTGCATGCGCACACCGACAAAGCGTTCCAACCGAGCCAGCAGGGAGAAATCGCGGCGGCCGATGAAGGAAACGGCCCTGCCCTTGCGCCCGGCACGGGCAGTGCGGCCAATGCGGTGCACGTAGTCCTCCGGGTCACGCGGCAGTTCAAAGTTCACCACGGTGTCCACATCGTCGATATCCAGTCCGCGGGCGGCAATGTCCGTAGCCACCAGCACGGTTAGGTTACCCTTACGGAAAGAATCCATCACGCGCTCGCGCAGGGTCTGCGGCATATCTCCATGCAGGCGGTCAACCGCGTAGCCGCGGGCCAGCAGGCCGTCCACCACATCATCCACCACGCGTTTGGTATTGGCGAACACAAGGCCACGCTTCATGCGCCCCATTTCAATCAGGCGGCTGAGCACTTCAATACGGGAGGAGAACACCACCTCATACACCACCTGCTCGCAGGTGGGCACGGTGAGCTGCGGACGCTCGATGGCAATTTCCTGGGGTTCATTGGCCACAGATGCCACCAGCTTGCGGATGGCGGCAGACATGGTGGCAGAAAACAGCAGCGTCTGGCGGTTCTCCGGCAGCAGGGCGACCACGCGGTCAATATCCTCCTGGAAGCCCATATCGAGCATCTCATCTGCTTCATCCAGAATGAGCATGGAAATATGCTCCGCCTTCAGCTCCCCCTGCTCCATGAGGTCGATGACGCGACCGGGAGTACCCACCACAAACTGCACCCCGCGCTTCAGAGCTGCCAGCTGGGGGCCGAAGGAGGCTCCGCCGTAAATCGGCACCGCAGATACGCCATCCAGGAACATGGCCAGTTTATCCACCTCGCGGCAAATCTGCACGGCCAGCTCGCGGGTAGGAGCAAGGCAGAGAACCTGAACCTCGCGCAGGGAGGGGTCAATGCTTTCCAACGCGGGAATGGAAAAGGCTAGCGTCTTACCCGAACCGGTATGCGAAAGGCCGAGGATATCCGCGCCGTCCAGCGCCGGGGGAATGGCCGCTTCCTGAATGGGGGAGGGAGTTTCGAAACCGAGCACCTCGATGGCCTCCAGAATCTCCGGGCATATACCAAGTTCTGAGAATGACATAGACGGCGCAGAGAATGCATCAATTGCGGTAATTTGTAAAGAAAATTCTGCAATGCGCACACACTATCTCCAAAGCTGAAGCAAAAAGGATTTGCCTTGCTCTGCACAGTTGGTTATACTGCCCCTGCATGAGTAAACAAGTAGTGGATTACAACGCGTTCAACAGCTGGGATTCGTTCGGCGCCGCCCTCATGCTGGGCATTGTGCCGGCCATTATGAATTATGTGTTTACCGAGCCGCACGATGTAACGGGCTCCATCTTCATTGCGGCGCTGGCGGTGCTCATCAGCCTGGTGATTCTCGGTCTTTCTCTGGTTACGCGCTGGGCCATCATCGGCACGCTGGTCAATCTGGCCGGCATTATCCTCACTCACCTGTATGTGGGCATTGCTGCCTACTACTGGTGGTTTGCTGAAAAGCCGGAGCAGCCCCAGCCCGAACAGCAAACACAGCAGGTCATCACCCAGCCCAACCAGGAAGGATAAACCTCAGGTTCTGATTTTCAGCAGATACCGGCAGAGAGCATACGTATCCCGAAGTTTCGTCGATTGTAATTTGTCGGCGAGCGTAGCGAGCGGAAATTAGAGTCCCGTGAGGGACGG
>JAFYRS010000046.1 GCA_017546845.1 Akkermansia sp. | reverse complement strand
CTGCGCCCGCTGGGGGCTACGGCTACGCCTACGCCCACCCAGGTCGCGGGCTTACCCCTGCCTTTCATCTTTTACCCGCTTGCGCGGGCTCAGAATTCGGCGGGAGTTCGCCCGCGGATTAGGAAGATAAATTACAATTTACGAAACTTTGGGACACATGTGTTCAGGATTGCTCCTTTTGAAATTGACAATGGACGCCACCGGGTGCATAGTATAGAGTATGAGCCAACCTGAATTTCTTGCAGCACGCGATATCAACAGCCGGGCAGAAACACATGCCTCGTTCTCTATCCCGGTGAGCACCGGCAATCCGGTGCTGGATGCCAATCTGTATGACCTTTCCCGCCGCTTCTGCGGCGAGCATTCGCCCGATACCGTGCTGCAGATGCTCTCCACCATCATGAACGCTGCCTCCAGCAGCCTGGGCGAACATGACCTCGAAATCATGAACCGCGCCATGGAGGAAATGTTCCGCGCAGACAAGATGTTCCTCCCCTTCGAAAACCGCCGCAAAATCGCCTGTTTCGGCTCGGCCCGCATCAAGGAGACAGACCCCAGCTACATCCAGGCCCGCGCCTTTGCAGACCTAGTCTCCAGCCAGGGCTACATGGTCATTACCGGCGGCGGCCCCGGGCTTATGCAGGCCTGCAACGAGGGTGCTACCGAAGAAAACTCCTTCGGGCTGAACATTACGCTGCCCTACGAGCAGCACCCCAACCCCATCATGGCCGGCAGTGAGAAGATGATGAACTTCTACTACTTCTTCACCCGCAAGCTCAATTTCCTCAAGCAGAGCGATGCCTTGGTGGCTTTCCCCGGCGGCTTCGGCACCATGGATGAGATTTTTGAGGCCATCACCCTCATCCAGACCGGCAAATGCACCATCTTCCCCGTGGTGCTCATGGACCCGCCCGGTGAGTCCTACTGGCACCGCTGGATTCACTTCATCGAAAAGGAACTCCTCGCTGCCGGCCTTATCTCCCCGGAGGATATGAAGCTGCTCTACGTCTCCAAGGACGCAGAGGATGCCTACCACCACATTGCCCACTTCTACAGCCGCTACCATTCGTATTATTTCGATGGAGATGTCCTTTCCATCCGCCTCTCGCATCCCATGGCAGAAAGCTCCCTTGCCTGGCTGCAGGAGGACTTTGCCGACATCATGCCCTTCAAGGATATCCGCCAACTCGAATCCGACCCCGCCGACCCGGATGCCCGCCTCGGCTTCCTCTCCCGCCTCAAATTCACCTTCAAACGCGGGAATTACGCCCGGCTCCGCGAGCTTATCGACGCTGTGAATGACCTGGACTGAGGAGAAGTGAATAGTGAATAATGAATAGTGTTTAAAATTTGCTGCGCTGCGCGCAGGGGAATTTGAAAAAGCCCATGAGGATGTCTCCTCATGGGCTTTTCTGATTGATTTTGTTCAGTAATCTGGCTGTGCCTTCAGAAAGGAACGCTGTAGAAAAATCTACTATCCACTATTCCTTATGCACTATTCACTCAAAATCACTTGCGGCGACGGTCTCGGCACGCCAAAGTCACTTTAGTGACGGCGGCGGCGGGCGCAGAGGCCGGCAAGAGCCAGCAGGCTCAGCGTAGCGGTGGCGGGCTCGGGGATAGAGGGAAGAACACCTTTATTCAGCTCCCATGCCTGATCTGCAGTTGCATAACCGTCATAGATGGTAAGTGCATCCAGATAAGTTGTTGTGTAGCGGATTTCGGTTACGTCATACTGGTCAGTAACCCACTGGGTGCCGTTATTACCTGCGTTTAATGTTACAATGCTGCCATCATTCATGGCAACAGAGAAATAAATCTGAACACCGAGGGGAGCGGTTCTGGAACTGACTCCATTATAAGTAACGGTAAGTGCAGCACCTGCTGCATTTGTCCAGTCGATATCGGTCAGCGCTTTTGCTGCGTTGGTGCCGTTGGTGCCAAATGTCGATGCGCCTGTTGATGTGAATGCAGAAACGTCATCGGCGCTCTTAAAGTAGAAGCCACCGGTTGTAATGTTGCCGGTGCTGTAATTGCTGTTGTTGTTGACGCTGATATTGACGGTGTGATCTATGATTGCGTTACCAGCCTCATCGACGGTGGTACCAGCATCATCGACTTTCCATGAGAGCAGCGGAATCTTGCTGGCTCCGCTGGTGGGCTTGCCTGTTGTAAAGACAGACAAAGCTTCAACATCCAAGGTCAGAACGGCCGTGAATGCCTGCTTGTAGGAAGCGTCGGTCAGGATGCCGGTTGCATCAATGACCGACGGTCCATTCTGCAGGGTGATGTCTGTAGGATTTGCCAGCTGGGTATCGCTCAAAGCACCCATGGATACGCTGCCAAGAGCCAGAAGAGTTACGATTGTCTTCTTCATTTGTATTTTATTCTATGTGTTTGTAGTTATTGAGTTCACGCACGCCGGTACGCCTGTTCCTCGTACGCTGGAAAGCAGGCTTCCCACATGCATGCAGGCGCAGTATATCGCATTTCAGAAGTGCAAAGCTGCGGTGTATGATGATTAGCCTGTATTGAGAGTGCTCAAATTCGTCTTTAATCCGATTCCCTTTCGTCAAATGATGTTGTATGCAGATACGAAAGTCAATCCGACAATATATAAAATATTACATATAAGGATGATTTTTTTTGGGGGGGTAATTGCAGCGTTTATGGGAGGGGCGTCCTTATAATGTGTGAATAAATGGGACAAAAATGGGACATTTCATTCACCCATTTTATTTGCAGGCGGCGGCGATTGGCAAGAAAATGCTTGACAATGTGGGACTCTGCGATAGAATGGGGGCGTGAGGGTTATGGACCCCTTGCATTGTTTGAAATGCAGCCGCGCCGGTGAAAGCTTGCGCGGCTGTTTTTTGTTTGTTTTACGTATAAATGTTTATTACTCGACAGTAAATGCGTTGCGTTGTACAATACGAGCGCCGCTCGTCGCGGCAATCCCGCTGCGCGGGACGGCATTGAAAACAATGCATAAATCCATAATATCGAAAGCAGTGACTGCCTTGGTGGTGGTTGAGTTGATCCTCAGCATTATTTACCTGACGCGGGAGTTGCTAAGATAAAGACAAGGCCCTGCCCGGTGTATGCCGGGTAGGGCTGCGTTTTTGTTTGCGGACTCTAGATGTGGTGGTGGGCGATGTTGGTCAGAGGGAAAGTTTTCGCTCTTAACGCAAAGGCGAATAGCAGGTATTATTGAAAAAGGGATTAACGCCAGATTAGCGCCGGATATAGAGCGAAGGCAGCAAGCATCAACAGAAAAACAATAGGATATAGCAAAGGCCCCTGGGGATACTCCCCAAGGGCCTTTCTGTATAATAAACCTAAGTAAATTGTCAACCGTCGATAGTCAATCGTCAATTTACTTGCGGCCTTGGCACGCCAAAGTCACTTTAGTGACGGCGGCGGCGGGCAGCCAGACCGGCCAGAGCCAGCAGGCTCAACGTAGCGGTAGTAGGCTCGGGCACCATAGCGGAAGTAATGGCTATCATATCAGCTTTGGAGGCGTAACCATCAAATATATAACCAGATGTTACCAAATTAGTATCAATTGCAACATTGGTGGCGTTGTAGCTACTGCCTGTTAAGTTTGTTATTTCAGTGCCTCCGTATGTAACAACAGATCCGTTTTTAAATTTCAGCGTCAGAATGGCGCATGATTCGGTTCCAGATGATTTACTAAGGGCAATGGCGGCGGCTGATACGTTGTCCCAGAAGTTCGCCGTTTCCAGAGGAAGGTCATCATAACCTAAGTCATAGTTGTAAGCTCCACCCCCTGTTGATATATTCCAAGAGCCGAAAATACCAGCATCAGTGACTGTCCAGTCCGAGGTAGCATTTGAGTCATGCTTATCTACAGAGTAATCCGTTCGCAAGCCAATTGCATGCTTGTTCTCCTGTTCCGGATACAGGTTCACAATTTGCTTGCTTCCAGAGTAACTTCCACTTGTAACGAGATATCCTGCTAATGTGTTAACATCCAATGTCAGGGCAACTGTTATAGCTCGGCTGTTTGTCAATTCCCCTGTTGTTGTGGTGACGGCTTGACTAGTATCCATCTCTATCACCATGTTATCCCATGTGACTGACCCCATAGCCAAGCCACCGAGAGCCAGCAAGGTAATAAGTGTTTTTTTCATGTTTTTGTATTCTATCTGTTTGTTGTTGTTGAATTTGCCTGCCAGGAAAGGCCTGTTTCTCGTACGCTGAAACACAAGCCGTCCACATGCATGCAGGCGCAGTATATCGCATTTCAGAAGAGCAATGCGCGAGAAGTTGTTTTGAGGAAAGAAAATGGAATGGCGGAAAATTGTTTCCTTCGTTCCAGATGTTGCAAAACGTATAATACTTCACCAGACTTTATGGACATTATTTAGTTTTTAATATCGCCATCGCTTGGGCTTATATTCCGATATTTCGGTTCTAGGTATATAAATATTGTACGATTGCAAATTGCTTTTTTGGGTAAAATTGTCTGTTGTTTATTGTTAGTATATACAAGCAATCTTGTAGAAAAATAACAACTCCGTTTTTCGAAAATCTGCTCTTCTAAAACAACAAAAGTGAACTATTTACAAAAAAATTACTGTACATCGCATCTGAAATGCGATATACTGCGCCTGCACGCAAGTGGGAAGCCTGCTTTCCAGCGTACGAGGGACAGGCGCCCATCGCAGCGTGTAAACTCGATAACTACAAAC
Organism: Akkermansia sp.; assembly: GCA_017546845.1. Lineage (GTDB taxonomy): Bacteria > Verrucomicrobiota > Verrucomicrobiia > Verrucomicrobiales > Akkermansiaceae > Akkermansia. The sequence continues at coordinate 10,895 of JAFYRS010000046.1, read as the reverse complement.
ACATAGAATAAAACACAAATGAAAAAGACACTTATTGCCCTGATGGCAATGGCTGGCTGCGCCATGGGCGCGGACCTTGTGGCTGAATGGGATGATTTCACGAATCTCAGCTACACTACTGGTGAGTCTACCTACACGCTGACGCTCAACAATGGTTCTTCGGTAAATGCCGAAACCGGCGATATGTGGGTGGATGGTGCAAACGGCACCACAAAGCTGGACCTGACCGGCGCAGGCCTTACCTTTGCCAATGGTTTTACTGTGCATATGCAGGTGAAGGGGATCACCAATTCAGGAGGTAAAACTCCCTATGGTCTGTTCTCCGTGGGCACTGCCAATAACAGCTTCGCTGCACTTGCTGGTGTGAAGACTGATGAGACTGGATACCCCGTTATGTTCGCCTACGATGGCTCGGTAACCAAAATTTCGACTAGCCAGGAAGGAACAGCTAATAATACGGTGCTTGCCAACGATGTGTTCACCAGCGTGACTGTTACGATGGTTGAGGGGGCGTTTAAGTTCTACATGAATGGTGATCTTGTGGCCACCGGTACAAAGACCGGTCTGATGACTGATGCGATCACTACGCTTGCTCTTGGCGGCTGGGTTGGTAGCTCCGACAATAGCCTTCTTGACTATACGCTGGGCAGCCTTGCTGTTTATAAAGGTGCGATGTCCGCCACAGAGGTGAAGGCTCTTAACATTCCCGAGCCCACCACGGCTACGCTGAGCCTTCTGGCTCTTTGTGGTCTGGCTGCCCGCCGCCGCCGTCACTAAAGTGACTTTGGCGTGCCGCGGCCGCAAGTAAATTGGCGATTGACTATCGACATTTACTATTTTAGATTATTATATAGAGAAACCCTTGGGGTGATATCCCCAAGGGTTTCTCTATTGAACGCCATTGTTTAGCTTTCAAAAAGGCGTTCAATTTAGCAATTTTTGCAGATTTGATTACATTAAACTTGATTTATTATGCAGAAAATGCTAATTTTCTTTCAGTGGAAAGGTTGCAGGCATGCGGGAAAATCTAGGAAAGAGATTCGGGTGTGTACCCGTTACCGCGGGAGTATTAAGGAATGCGCTGTCCCGCTATAAAGCCCCCCAGGCAAGTCTCATGCTGCGGGAGAGGCAAGGGGAGCTGGTGTCGCTTCGGCGCAATCTGTATTTGTGTACGCCGGACGATTATTCCCGGGAGCTGATAGCAAACCATCTGCTGGCGCCCTCCTATGTTTCGTATGAAAGCGTGTTGTCACGGCTTGGTGTTATCCCGGAGCGGGTATATACCGTGCGCTCATCCTGCCTGGTGAGGGGACGTGAGTTCGAGAATGCTACCGGGAAGTATGAATATACCCGCGTGCCACGCGCCTACTATCCGGAAGGGGTTACCCTTTCCCGCACGCCGCAGGGGCATGCCTACATGGAAGCCAGACCGGAAAAAGCCGTGTGCGACCTCATTCTGGCAACACCGGGATTGCGCATTCAATCCGTACGCATGGCACGGGAGTATCTGGAGGATTATTTGCGCGCCGATATGGATGTGGTGGCGGGCTGGGATGCGGATCTGGTTCACCGCCTGGCAGAATTGACCGATAAAAAGAAGAATGATTTGTTTCAACTAGAAAAAATGCTGCGTTATGAATGTCTTTGATGAAATGCTGGCAGCCTATGAATGCAAAACCGTAGAGGATAAGCTCAATGCCATCCGCGAGGTAATGCAGCAGGTAGCCCTGAGCGGGCTGGCCAAGGGTGGATTTTTTGATAAGGCGGCTTTCTATGGAGGGACCTGCCTGCGTATCTTTCATGGTCTGAATCGTTTCTCAGAAGATATGGATTTTTCGCTGCTCGAATCAACGCCAGACTTTGATTTCAGGCCCTATTTTGACTGCATCGAAGAGGAATTTGCCGCTGCGGGGCAGAAGGTGAACATCACCTTGAAAAAGAAGACAAAAATCACCCCCATCCAGTCAGCTTTCCTGAAGAGTGACACAGCCTTGTTTAATCTCTCGCTGGAAAGGGGGCGGGTCATCAACATCAAGCTGGAGGTAGACACTACGCCGCCGCTGGATTTTGCAACCGAAGATAAGCTACTGCTGCTGCCGCGGTCGTTCTATGTCCGGTGCTTTACCTTGCCTTGCCTGTTTGCAGGGAAAATGCACGCCTTGCTGTTCCGCTCTTGGAAGAACAGAGTCAAGGGACGCGACTGGTACGATTTTGAATGGTATGTCCGCAAAGGCATTGCACTGGATTTCCCCCATTTTTGCCGCAGGGCTTACCAGTTTGCTTCCGTGCCGGAAGGCAGCCTGACTATGGAGAAGTTCCAGCAACTTCTTCTCGACAAGATTCGCCAGATTCGTTTTTCATCGGCTATAGATGATGTGCGCCCTTTCATCCGGGAGCAGGATTCCCTACAGTTGTGGTCGGCTGATTATTTTGAACAAGTGTCCAGCTTGATGCGAATACGGGACTGACTCTCAAGAATCTTTTGCATCGGACAAGGAGAAAAGTCCGCAACTGCTTTCCCCTATAAAATGAGCAGGCCGGGATATTTCTATCACGGTTAATCATTAATCACTATTCCTTAATCACTTCAATAATATTGACTTCCGGTGGGCAGAAGAAGCGCATGCGGAGGATGGCGCCGACGCCGCGGGAGACATGGACGCGGCGGTTGCCCTCAAAGGGGAAGAGGCCGGCGGGCATGGAGGAGCGCAGGGAGATGGATTTGCCGGTAAAGGGGTTGCCAATCTGCCCACCGTGGGTGTGGCCGGAGAGCATGAGGTCCCAATCGTAGGCGCGCAGCAGCCAGCGGCTTTCGGGGTCGTGCGAGAGGAGGAGGACGGGGCAATTCTCCTGCCCGGCGGGGCGCAGGCAGGCGGCGGGGGCTTCGTCGCCCTCATTCCAGTCTCCGAGACCGACGATGCGCAGGGTTGTACCGGAGGGGGTGCGCCAATCGATGTTCTGGTTGCGGAGCAGGGGGATGCCGGCGGTGGCGTAGACGCGTTCCAGCTCCTGGAGTTTCTCGTAGTCGTGGTTGCCGAGGATGGCGAAGGTGGGGGCGATGCTGCGGAGCTGCCTGAGCCCCTGGATGGCCCAGCGGGTGCGCATGAAGCGCTCGTGCGCCGAGACGAGATCGCCGCCGAAGAGGATGAGGTCCGGCTTGGCTGCGGCGATGCAGGCAATGGCTTCCTCGAAGAGCTCCGGCTCATTGTGCAGGTCGGAGAAGAAGGCGATTCTGAGCGGACCTGCGCCGGGCAGTGCGGCATTGGGCAGCTGCAGGTGGTTGCACTGCAGCTGCCGGGCGCTGTATTTGCCGAAACTGATGCCGCCGAGCCAGCAGATGAGAGCCAGCAGGGCAAGGATGATGAGCCATTTGCGGAACTTCATGAAGCAGTGATTAGTGATTAGGGATTAGTGAATAAGGTTTAGTGGGGGGATTGCTGCATGCGAATGACCCGCAGCCCAAAGGCCTTGGTGCGTTGCCTTAAATCTGCGTGTTTTCTTTCATCTGCCGATGCTGTATCCATAATTAATCACTAATCACTAAGCCTTAATCATTCAAATTAAAGATGCTGAGCTGCGGGTCGAGGAATCGGCCGTCTTTGCGGATGAGGGTGTCGTCGAACCAGATTTCGCCGCCGCCGTATTCGGGGCGCTGAATGCAGACGAGGTCCCAGTGCACGGCGGAGTTGTTGCCGTTGGGGGCTTCTTCGTAGGCCTGGCCGGGGGTGAGGTGGAAGGAGCCTGCAATCTTCTCGTCGAAGAGGATGTCTCGCATGGGGCGCAGGATGTGCGGGTTGAGGCCGAGTGCGAATTCGCCGATGTAGCGGGCGCCGTCATCGGTGTCGAGGATTTTGTTGAGGGCGGCCTCGCTGCCGTTGCAGTGAGCTTCCACAATTTTGCCGTTTACGAAGCGGAAGCGCACGCCATCGAAGGGGATGCCGTGGTAGATGCTGGGGGCGTTGTAGGTGATGGTGCCGTTGATGCTGTCTTTGATGGGGGCGGTGTAGACTTCGCCGTCGGGGATGTTGCAGTCGCCGCAGCAGGGGATGGCGGGGATGCCTTTGATGGAGAAGCTGAGGTCTGTGCCGGGGCCGGTGATGCGGACGCGGTCGGTCTGTTCCATGAGCTTTTTGAGGTAGTCCATGCCTTCGCGCATGGCGGCGTAGTCTGCCAGGCAGCAGCGGAAGTAGAAGTCCTCAAAATCCTCTGTGCTCATGCCGGCGGCCTGGGCCATGCCGGGGGTGGGCCAGGCAAGCACGGTCCATTTGCGGCGGTTGCAGGTGACATCGCTGGCGGCTTTGAGGTGGCGGCTCACAATCTGCATGCGGTCGCCGGGGACATCGGCGCTTTCAAAGGTGTTGGCGTCTGCGTAGAAGCAGATGTGCACCTGCATGTCTTCTGCGCGTTGCAGGCGGTAGCGGCCCAGCAGTTCATACTGCTCTTCGGTGGCGCCGGCGGCGAGTTCCTTGGAGACAATGGCGTGGGTGATGTCAACATGCGGCACGCCGCCGGCGCGGCGCACGGCGCGGATGAGTTCCACGACCATGGCGTCGGGGATGTCCTGCATGCGCAGGTTGACGTGTTCGCCAGGTTGCACGCGCACGGCGTAGTTGACGACCTGGTCTGCCAGCTGGGTATAACGGGGATCCTTCATGGGAAGTGATTAGGGAAATAGTGATTAGTGATGAATGTGAAATGGTGGAGAGCTGATTGGTAATTAATGGTTCATTATTTTTTCAACCTCTTTTGGACTGTCAGTGATGAAGCGGTCATGATGGCAGCAAGTTGCCGAGCCTCGTCCAGTAGTGAAGATAGTTTGGTTTCAGGTAGTATTTCGCCCTCAATGAGGTACTCTATCCAGAGGATAGACTCATCCGCTTCCTCCTGGCAGATTTTGATTTTATTGTAGAAATCTGCTTCACTTTTTGCAATGCAGGCAGCGCGGTAGTTGGCTGCCACGGAGGTCGCGCTGCGAAGTAGTTGCTTGCCCAATACATGTGCTACTGCTGTATTGGGCAAGGATTTCCACATGCGGATGATACGTAGACCAAAATCTTTGGTTCGTTGCCTCAAATCCGCGTGTTTTCTTTCATCTGCCGATGCTGTATCCATAATTAATCACTAATCACTAGTAATTAATCATTGTACGGATTCAGAATTGCCAATTCTGAATCCGTAAAGATTCCGTCTTTGCGGATGAGTTCGTCGTCGAACCAGATTTCGCCGCCGCCGTAGTCGGCGCGCTGGATGCAGACCATGTCCCAGTGTACCTGGGAGCGGTTGCCGTTGTCGCAGTTCTCGTAGGCCTGGCCGGGGGTGAAGTGGAAGGAACCGCCGATTTTCTCGTCGAAGAGGATATCGCGCATGGGCTGCAGGATGAAGGGGTTGACCCCCAGGGCAAATTCGCCGATGTAGCGGGAGCCGTCATCGGTGTCGAGGATTTTGTTGAGGGCTTCTTCGTTGCCGTTGCTGTGGGCTTCCACAATTTTGCCGTCCTTGAAGGTGAGGCGGATGCCATCGAACGGGATGCCCTGGAAGAGGGTGGGGGCGGTGTAGTGGATGGTGCCGTTCACGCTGTCCTTGATGGGGGCGGTGAAGACTTCGCCGTCCGGGATGTTCATTTCGCCGGAGCAGGGGATGGCGGGCATGCCTTTGATGGAGAAGGTGAGGTCTGTGCCCGGGCCGGTGATGCGGACGCGGTCGGTGCGCATCATGCGCTCGGCGAGCTTGTCCATGGCGACGCGGAGCTGCTGGTAGTCTGCCAGGCAGCAGCGGAAGTAGAAGTCTTCGAAGGCTTCGGTGCTCATGCCTGCACCCTGGGCCATGCTGGGGGTGGGCCAGCGCAGCACGCACCACTTGGTCTTGCAGACGCGGTGGTTGTGCACCGGGCGCATGTGTCGCTGGGCCAGGGCCATTTTTTCGGCAGGCACGCTGGAGTTTTCGAAGCTGTTCTGCCCGCCGCGGATGGCGATGTAGGCATCCATGGCCTGCATTTCGGCGAGTTCAAAGCCGGCGATGGAGGCGTACTGGTCATCGGTGGCGCCGGCAAACATTTCGCGGGTGACGCGGCTGTGGCGCAGGTTGATGTGCGGGTGGCCGCCGGCTTCGCGTACGGCGCGGATGAGTTCGATGGCGATTTCATCCGGCGCGTCGATGATTTCGAGCAGGACGTGTTCGCCGGGCTGTACACGGCAGGAGTGGCGGATGAGGTTCTGGGCAAGCAGTGTGGTGCGGGGATCGGTCATGGGGAGTGATTAGTGATTAGGGATTAGTGATTAGGGAATAGGGATTAGTGGGTGAGTTCGAGGAGGGCGTCGCGGAGGTCTTGTTTGGTGATGTTTTTGCTGAGGATGGGGGCGCCAAGGCGCTGGAGGAGGACGAAGCGGATGCTGCCGTTCTGGAATTTCTTGTCGCTGGCGGTGAGGGCGAGAGCCCGGTCGATATCGACCCCTTCCGGGAGGGTGAGGGGAAGTTCCAGCGCGCGCAGGGTGTCGAGCACGTCCTGTTCTTCCGCGGCGCTCAGCCCGGCATGCCGGCGGGAGAGGTAGAGGGCGGCGCGCAGCCCCAGGCTGACGGCTTCGCCATGCAGGAGCTCGCCATAGGGCAGGGCGGCTTCGATGCCGTGGCCGATGGTGTGGCCCAGGTTGAGGAAGGCGCGGATGCCCAGGGTTTCTTTTTCGTCCTCCTCCACGATGCGGGCTTTGATGGCGATGTTCGCGGCGATGATGTCGGGCAGTTTTTCAATGGTGGCGGGGGTGAAGCCGGGTTCGATTTCTTCTGCCAGGTTGCGCAGGGTATGGAGCATGCCGGGGTTGCGGATGGCGGCGTGCTTGACCATTTCTGCCATGCCTTCTCGGATGAGCCGCGGGGAGAGGGTGCTGAGGGTGTTGGGGTCGATGAGCACGAGCCGCGGCTGGTGGAATGCGCCGATGAGGTTTTTACCGGCGGCAAGGTCGACGGCGGTTTTGCCGCCCACGGAGCTGTCTACCTGCGCCATGACGCTGGTGGGTATCTGCACGAAGGGGATGCCGCGGTAGTAGATGCTGGCGAGGAAGCCTGCCATGTCGCCCACGACGCCGCCACCCAGGGCGACAACGAAGCTGGTGCGGTCGTGTCCGGCCTGCACCATTTCGTTGACGATGCTCTCAATGGTGTTGAGGTTTTTGTGTGCTTCGCCTGCGGTGAAGATGTGGAGTGAGACGGTGTAACCGGAATCCTCCAGGCTCTGGCGTACGCGTCCGGCATAGAGCGGGCCGATGTTGGTGTCGGTGATGATGGCGGCTTTGCCATTGAGGGCGGCGCTGTTGCAGAGGTGGCCGATGGTTTCGAGCGCGCCGTTGGCAACGTGGACATCATACGATTTGGTGCCGAGGGAAAGGGAGACATTCGCCATGTGCTCCATTATATCGCCACTGCCGCCGGATGCAAGGAGATAAAACGTCAGGGGAGTGATTAGTGAGTAGTGAAAAGTGAAAAGTGAAAAGTGTGGGGAGGGTATAAAAAGCCCCGCTGGTGTGTGAACCAGCGGGGATGTTGAGGGGTGAGAGTTGCTGTATTTATCAGCCCAGGCTGACGAGCAGGGGCATGGTGCCCAGGTAGATGAGGGCAAGTGCGCAGAGGGTGAGCACGATGCCGGTGCAGACCGGAACCTGCAGGGCTTTGTGGCCGGGCTGCGCCTGTTCCCAGTACATGGCGCGGATGACCTTGAAGTAGTAGTAGAAGCCCATGGCGGCGGTGAGCACCATGATGGGCAGCAGCCAGCAGATGCCTGCCCACTTGCCCATAGCGGTGATGGCTGCCACGAAGGAGTACATCTTCACCATGAAGCCCATGGTGAGCGGTACGCCAGCCAGAGAGGCAAAGCACACGGTGATGAGGAAGGCGGTGCGGGGGTTGCTCTTGCCCAGACCACGGAAGGCAGCGATTTCTTCGCTGCCGCGCTGGGTGCGCACCATGGCAACGGCGTAGAAGGCGGCCAGGGTGGAGAGGGCATAGGCCAGCAGGTACTGCCCCACCAGGTTTTCCAGGATGCCGTTCACGTTCAGGAAGAATACCATGATGAAGCCGGCCTGGGCAATGGAGGAGTAACCGAGCAGACGCTTGATGTTGGTCTGGCGGATGGCTCCCATGTTGCCGATGATGAGGGTGGCGGCGGCCACGAGGGCGAAGCACCAGATGAAGAGCTTGCCAATCAGGCTGCCCGGCACGCAGAAGGGTGCAAAGGGAAGCACCAGTGCGCAGAGTACGATGAAACCAGCGGTCTTGGAAGCCACGGCCAGGAAGGCGGTGGTGGGGGTGGGTGCACCCTGGTATACATCGGGAATCCACACATGCATGGGGGCGGCACCAATCTTGAAGAAGGCACCGGCAAAGAGCATGGCGGTGGCTACGAGGAAGCCGACGGCCAGCGTGGGGCTGGAGGCTACGCCGCCTTTGATGGCGGAGAAGACGACCTCATGCCCCAGGGTGAAGGTGCCGACCATGCCGAAGTACCAGGCGGTGCCGTATACGAGGATGCCGGTGCTCATGGCGCCCAATACCAGGTATTTGATACCGGCTTCGATGGAGCCCTGGTTGCGGCGGAAGTAGCCGGCCAGGACGTAGGAGCTGAGGGTGATGACCTCGAGGCTCACAAAGAGCATGACGAGGTCACGTGCCTGGGTGAGGCTCAGGATGCCTGCGCAGGCGACCAGCGGCAGGGCGTAGAATTCGCCCGTGCCTTCCTCATTGCTGCCACCGGCGATGGATTCGCAGCAGATCTTGGTGTAGTCGAATGCCAGGAGGATGGAAAGCCCCGTGGCCACGGCGGCGATGCAGCCCAGGAAGTCGGGCTGGCTGGCGGTGTACAGGAAGTAGGAGGCGACGAAGCAGCCCATGGCGCCGATGAAGGCGAAGGCGCGCTTCGGCAGCTTGGGCAGCAGGGCATCTGCCAGGATGAGCAGGGCTGCCAGACCCACCAGGGCAAATGCCGGTGCGAACTGACACCAGGTGTAGGTTGATACGATATTCATATGTTGCTCAATGTTGGGGTGTCAGTTAATCAGAGAAGGCAGGTGGGCGGGCAGATGCCGAAGAGGACGATGAAGACGGCCAGGAAGCAGGCTGCCACGATGTCGAGCTTCGTGAGGCCGGTGGCGCGTTCGGAGGCGGTGCCGACGGGGCCTTCGAAGATGTTGCGGAAGGCGCGCAGCATGTAGATGGCGCTGATGACCAGTCCCCACAGCGCACCGATGGTGGCCAGCTGCACCGGGCCGAGGCCGCCAAAGAAGTTGGCAACGCTACCCAGCCAGCAATCGCAGGTGGAGGCAGCAGGCTGCCACCCGGCGAAGCAGGAGACGAATACGGTGAACTCACCCACGAAGTTGGCCAGAAGGGGAAGGCCGATGGAGGCCATGCCGGCCAGACCAAAGAGGAAGCCGAGTGCCGGAAGCTTGCTGCCAAGGCCGCCCATGGAGTCGAGCTCCAGGGTGCGGGTCTGGGCTTCAACCTGCCCGGTGAGCAGGAAGAGCAGGGCGATGGTCAGACCGTGGGCCAGCATGAGCAGGGCTGCGCCCTGGATGGCAAGCTCGTTGTTGCCGTTGCTGGCGATGTAGGCGGCAAAGGCCAGGAAGATGTAGCCCATGTGCATGACGGAGGAGTTACCGAGCATGAGGTCCAGGCGGGTCTGGGAGATGGTGACATAGCCCACCCAGAGCACGTTGCCCAGCAGCATGATGAGCAGCCAGTTGTTCCAGCAGCCGAAGAGGGCCTGGCACTTGTCGCCGAAGATGTAGGCGAGGGTGAACAGGCCGTACAGACCGAACTTCTTGAGCACACCGGCATGCAGCATGGCGATGGGGGCCGGGGCGCTGGCGTAGGCCGGTGCGGCCCAGGTGTGGAACGGGAACAGGGATACCAGTGCGCCGAAGCCGACGATGAGCAGGGCGGCGATGGTGCAGGTGGAGGCGGGCATGATGCCTGCCTGCACGGAGGCAGCCATGGTGGTGAAGCTCCAGGCGTGCATTTCTGCGCAGAGCAGCAGCAGGCCGGCCAGCAATACCATGGAGGCCAGACCCAGGTAGATGGTGGCGGTCCAGGCGATGTGGCGGCGGTCGCCACGGCCATAGCAGCCGATCATGATGAAGGTCGGGATGAGGGCCAGTTCATGGAAGCCGTAGAAGGCGATGATGTTGTCGGACATGAAGGCTCCGATGGCACCGGTGGAGATGAGCAGGGCGGAGATGGCCCAGCTGCGCTCGGCATCGGCGTTGGGGGCTTTCATGCCGGCTACGGCGGCAAAGGTGACCAGGATGCTCAGCAGCACCATGATCTTGCTCAGCGGCAGGGCCAGGGTGAGCTGCAGGGGGGTGCCGCAGGTGCTGGAAAGACACTCACGGCAGCATTCGGGTGCCAGCACGGCCAGTACGCCCAGGATGAGCGAGATGGCGGCGCTGAGCATGGCGGTGAGACGGCCCGGTGCTTTGAGCAGACCAATGCAGGCTGCTGCAATCACGGGTACGAGAATAAGCCAGATAAGCATGATTGTGAAAAGCGTTTAGAATTGGTATGCAAGGAGGAGGATGAGGATGACCAGGCCGATGCCGCTCACGAGGGTGTAGGCACGCAGGGAGCCGCACTGAATGGCGCTGAAGAGGTTGCCCAGGCGCACGGTGAACCACATGAGACCCTGGCAGATGATGCCGCGGATGATGTAGGAATCCAGGAACTGCATGAGGTGTGCAAAGCCCTGCTGCAGACCGCCGATGAGCACCTTGTCGTACAGGGCGTCAATGTAGGGGCGGTTGCGGAGTGCCTTGGAGATGCAGTTGCCAGCCAGCGGGTCCTTGGTGCGGCCGCCGAAGCCGTAGATGGCTACGGCCAGCAGGATGCCGACGGCCAGGGAACCCATGCTGACG
>JAFYRS010000045.1 GCA_017546845.1 Akkermansia sp. | reverse complement strand
CCGCCCTTCACGATGATGGGCAGACCACCCAGCTGGCCGGGGCCATCGGGCATCCAGGAGCAGGCCAGGGAGTCGGTAATCATAATCATCTGGTCAATGCTCTTGTTCGTGAAGGTGAGCTTGAGCATATCCTCGCAGAGGTGAATCTTGTCGCAGATGATTTCAATCTTGATGTCCTTATCCAGCATGCCGGAACCCACCAGACCAATCTCGCGGTGGTGCTGCGGGCTCATCTGGTTGCAGAAGTGGGTAAGGTGCTTGAGGCCGGCAGCCTTGGCCTTCTTGAAGTCGGCATAACTGGCGGCGGAGTGACCGGCGGAGCAGGTGATGCCGGCAGCCGTAGCCTTGTTGATGAAGTCAATGGAACCGGGCATTTCCGGGGCCATGGAAATGAGGAGCACCGGGTAGATGTCGTTCAGCATGGCCACTTCCTCATAATCAGCCGGGCGCACGAAGGCGGGGTTCTGCGCACCGCACTGCTTCGGGTTGATGTAGGGTCCTTCCAGGTGCACACCAGGGGTCTTGGAGCCATTGGGGCTGGCGGCATATTCCTTCACCACCGTGCAGACATCGGCCAGGGTCTTGGTGCCCAGGGTCAGCGTGGTCGGCAGCCAGGTGGTCACACCTTCCTTCATCTTGCAGTCGGCAATGGTGCGGATGCTTTCCACCGTGCAGTCGCAGGTATCGCAGCCACCGGCGCCGTGGGAGTGGATATCAATGAAGCCGGGCATGAGCATGCTGCCGCCGGCATCAATGGTTTTATCAGCCTCGGCAGTTTCACCAGGCTGCAGCACAGCAATAATCTTGCTGCCTTCTACCAGAACAGAACCGCCGGGCAGATCAATGCCGGGGGAGATAATGTGGGCATTTGTGATGAGTGTCTTCATAAGCGTGAATATAAGGGGTACACAGCAGGCGCATTCCTACTGTTTACAAAGTAATTTTATCCATAAGCATAGCCCGATGCAAGGCAAAAGAAGAAATATGCCCGGATTTTTCAGCCGTCTTTCCCTCCCTGCGAGGCACAATTAGAACGCAATGACCTGTTGCGGTGTAACAGGCGGAGTGGTATCATGTGCGCAAGATGACACTCGAACACCCCTTTCTTGATGATACGCAGCTGCCGGCATGGTCGCAGCTGAGCCCGGAAAAAGCCCGTGTGGATATCCGCCTGGCCATTGAGCAGGCAAAAGCCGCCATTGAAGGCATCTGCCAGGTGCAGGCCCCCACCTATGCCAACACTTTCGATGCACTGGAAAACAGCAGCGCTGCCCTCATGCGCGGCTGGCAGCGCCTCAACCACCTGCGTTCGGTCATGGATTCTCCCGAGCTGCGCGAGGTCATCAACGAACTCATGCCCGAGGTGGTCATCTACTCCAGCAGCGTGACCCTTAACCCGCAGCTCTATGCCGTGCTCAAAAACGCCGCTGCCCAGCCCTGGGTGCAGGAACTCTCCCCGGTGAAACAGCGTTTCATTTCCGAAACCCTGGCCGATTTCCGCGAGAGCGGTGCCGACCTGCCGGAGGACAAGAAAGCCCGCTATGCCGAGCTTTCCACCGAGCTGGCCCAGCTCTCCCAGCAATTCGGCGAGCATGTGCTCGATTCCACCAATGCCTGGGAGTATGTGACCAGCGATGAGGCAGAGCTGGCCGGGCTGCCGGAATCTGCCCGCGAAGCCGCCCGCCAGGATGCCCTGGCCAAGGGGCACGGCAGCGAAGACGCCCCCGCCTGGCGCTTCACCCTGCAATTCACCAGCATCCAACCCGTGCTCACCTTTGCAGAGAACGCCGCCCTGCGTGAACGTGTGTGGCGCGGCATGCAGAGCAAGGGAACCGGTGCGTATGACAATGCCCCGCTCATTGATAAAATCCTGACCCTGCGTGCCGAGAAAGCCGCCCTGCTGGGCTATGAGCGCTACTCGGACTACGTGACCAGCCGCCGCATGGCCGGCAGCGGCCAGAACGCGCTGGACTTCATCAACCGCCTGCACGAACAGGTGTGCCCCGCCTTCCTGGAGGAGCAGGAAGCCATCCGCCAGTTTGCCGAAGAGCAGACCGGCACCGCCATTCCCACCATGGAGCCCTGGAGCATCGGCTTCTGGAGCGAAAAACGCCGCAAGGCCCTCTACGATTTCGACACCGAGGAACTGCGCCCCTACTATGCCATGCAGAACGTACTGGACGGCATGTTCTCCATCTACGCCGGGCTGTACGGCATCCGCTTCACCCGCAAGGAAACCGCCTGCGTGCAGCCGGGCGAGGAAGTTCCCGCCGGTGCAGTGGAAGTGTGGCACCCCGAGGTGCTGTTCTACGAGGTGCACGATGAGGAAAGCGGCGAGCACCTGGGCTCGTTCTACGCCGACTGGTACCCGCGCGATGTGAAGCGCGCCGGGGCGTGGATGGACCCGCTCTCCACCGGGCTGCCGCCCGTGGACGGCCAGCCGCGCGTACCGCACCTGGCCTTCATGTGCGGCAACATGAGCCGCCCGGTGGGGGATAAACCCGCTCTGCTCAACCACTACGAAGTAGAGACCGTGTTCCACGAATTCGGCCACCTGCTGCACCAGGTGCTCAGCAATGTGGAGGTACGCTCCCTCGGCGGCTGCAATGTGGCCTGGGACTTTGTGGAGCTGCCCAGCCAGATTAACGAGAACTGGACCTGGGAGCCCGAGGCCATTGCCCGCTACGCCCGCCACTGGCAGAGCGGTGAGCTAATGCCGCGCGAGCTGATGGACAAGATGCTGGCCGCCCGCAACTACGGCGCAGCCTCTTTCTTCATGCGCCAGCTCTGCTTCGGCAAGATTGACCTGGAGCTGCACACCAACACCGCCTCCTACCTGGGACGCGATATTGAAGAAATTGACCGCGAAATCCTGGCAGACTACCGTATCCCCACCACTGAACCGGGCAACAGCGTGCTGCGCGCCTTCTCCCACATCTTCGATGGCGGCTACGAAAGCGGCTATTATTCCTACAAATGGGCCGAGGTGCTGGATGCCGATGCCTTCTCCCGCTTTGCGCAGGAAGGCATCTTCAACCCCGCCACGGGTCGCGATTTCCGCCGCTGCATCCTCTCGCAGGGCAACAGCCGCCCCGCTGCAGAGCTCTACCGCGACTTCATGCACCGCGACCCGGACACCGCCGCCCTGCTCCGCCGCAGCGGCATCGGAATCTGAATTTCGCCTTGACGAAAACGCCACACAGCGTATAATTCAGAAAACCGCTGCTTTTCTATCTGTTATGATTCGCTTTGCCTCAACCGATTGCCGCAGAGAAACAGGCAACATCAAGTGGGATTTGCAAGGCCCGCTGCCATTCGGCATTGCCGATATGGACATCGAAAGCCCGCCCTGCGTGGTGGAGGCGCTGCAGGCGCGCCTGAACCACCGGTTCTATGGCTATGCGTTCATGACAGATGAACTGCGCCAGGCCATCACGGCCTACCTCATTGAAAAACACGGGGTCACCAATGCCGTCCCGGAGTGGCTGCACGCGCTGCCGGGCTGCGTGCCGGCGTTCACCCTGGTGGCCCGCACGGTCTGCCCCGAGCCCCAGCACGAGGTCATGGTATGCTCCCCCAGCTACCCGCCCATGCTGCACTGCCACGAAGACGCCCGCTGCAGCCTGCTTTCCGTTCCCTTCCGATACACAGGCGAGCGCTGGGAGTTCGACTGGGACGCCATGGAAGCCGCAGTGAGCCCCAATACCCGGCTTTTCCTGCTCTGCAACCCGCACAACCCCCTGGGCCGCGCATGGACCCGGGAGGAATTGGAAAAACTGGCGGATTTCTGCGAGCGCCACGACCTCATCCTCTGCTCTGACGAGATTCACTGCGACCTCGTGCTGGATGAGGACAAGAAACATGTCTGCGCCCTGACACTGCCCGAGCGCATCCAGCAGCGCACCGTCATGCTCAGCGCCCCCAGCAAAACATTCAACATTGCCGGCATCTGCTTCACCTACATGGCCGTGCCCAATACAGAACTCCACGCTGCCATCCGCAAGACCCAGGGACACAGTCTCCCCACGCTCAATGTCTTTGCCTACGCCGCCTCGCTGGCGGCATACACCAGCGGCTGGGAATGGCACCAGCAACTTCTGCGCACCCTGCGCACCAACCGCCAGTTCGTCATCGACTACATTGCCCGCGAGCTCCCCATGCTCCGCACCCGCCACCAGGAGGCAACCTACCTGGCCTGGATTGACTGCTCCACCCTCGGGGTGGAAAGCCCGCACACCTTCTTCCGCGAGCAGGCCGGAGTCTACCTGGACAACGGCGCCAATTTCGGCGATGCGCAGTGCGTGCGCCTCAACTTTGCCACCTCACCGGAAATGCTCCGCACCGGGTTGGACGCCATGCGCGATGCCATCAGAACACACCTGCAAGCCGGCAGCTGAGCTCCAATCCACCCGGTTCCCCAACAGAATCATTTTAACCTTGCACACCAGCTGCACTTGCCTTACTATAGAGGACACACCATTATGTCAGACGCAGAACAGAAACCCGTTGAAGAGTTCACCAAAGTAGAATCCATTTTTGTGCGCGGGCGCAACTGCCTGCTGCTCAGGGCCGATTTCTCGCCCATGTTTGTGGATTACTACCTGCACCTCATGCAGCACGGGCTGCGCAATGAAGAAACGGAGGACACCGTGCTCAAGAAGCTGCTGGCCTATTTCACGCTGCACCTGGTCTCCCGTCCCTGGCAGGAATACCACGCCTGGACCTTCAATGTGTGCACCCCCCGCCTGGCCAATTACTTTATCTCCGGCTCCTCACTGACCGAAGATGTCGTGGGCCGTGCCTTCCGCGAAGGCGTGCGCGAGACAGACAAGAATATGCTCTTTGCCCAGAACCTGCTGCCCAACAAAGAGCCGCAGACCTCAGTCATCACGCTGCCGCAAGGCCCGGTGGAGGAATGGGTGCAGGATTTCTACCGCCAGAGCGAGCAGCGCCAATCCCGCGCGTTTGACCTGGGTGGCGACCAGTACGCCCTCATCACCGCCCAGCCGGATGCCGACCACGACTGGCTGCAGGAACTCACGGCAGATGATGTGCGCGCCATTTCCGAAACAGAACAGACCAAGCTGCTCGAAACCCGCAAGTTCAAGTTCCAGTGCGGCTGCACGGTAGAAAAGATTCTGCCGGTGGTGCGCGCCATGAAGCATGACTTTGCCGACCTGCTCTCGGAGCAGGGATTCCTGGAAATCTCCTGCCCGCGCTGCGGCGCCACCTACAAAGTGACCCCGGAACAAGTGCAGGGGCAGGAAAGCTGACCCCCTCCCTTCCCGCGCCATGCGTTACACCTTTCTCATTCTGCCTGTTTTGGCACTGCTGGGGCTGGCAGCCTGCACCCCGGTGCGCACGGTGTATGATGAAAACGGCAACGTGGTGAGCGATGAACCGGGCGGTGAAAAAGACCTCATGGCCACCTTCGAAAAGCGCTTCGATGCAGCCTTCTCCGAGCAGAAAACCAAGGACGGCGTGCCGATGACCACCTCCTCCAAGGTAAGCGCCTACCAGCGCGACCTGGATGAAGCCCGCAGAATCGACAAGACCTTTTCTACCGGCAGCTTTGACACAGGCTCCCGGCTCGGGCTGCGGGATAGCACCTACGATGCCACCTCCAAGCGCTTCCAGACAGGGAAAGATGCCATCTCCAAAACCAGCAATGCCATGTACTCCACCGCCCTGCGGCCGGATTTCATGAATGAGAGCCACGGCATCAGCCACAACCAGCGCTACGCCGGCGCCAGCAGCGCCGTCCGCTCCCAGCTGGAAGGGCTCTCCCGCAACGACCGGAGCAAGAGCTTCAGCCTGACAGACTACGAACCCTATACCACCAGCACCGAAAGCGGCTACATCGAAACACGCCGCCACAAGACCAAGGAGCCCGTCATCATGGATAAGCAGGATTACTACCGCCAGTTCCGCGGTGGAATCAAAGGCATCCTGGGCACAGATAACCCCACCCCCTGATTCTCATTCATCATCACCACTGCCATGTTCTGCCGCATCCTCCACCTGTTTCTCATCCTTGGCTTCAGCGCAATGGCCCAGGACATCAGCGCCGGTATCACCTCCGGCAATTTCTGGAAAAACCCGGTGGAATCCTCCCTGCAGGGTGCGATGGTTTCCCGCCCTGACCCGGAGCACCTGCGCACCAGTGGCCTGAGCCTCGGCTCACTGACCACGGGCGAGGCCATTGTCACCATGGAGGGCGAAAACCCCGTCTCCATGCAAGCCATGCTTTACAACAAGGGTGACAACGGCAGCGTCAATGAAGAAGATTTCAACAACACCATCGCGCAAGCCCAGGATGCCCTTAATGAGCTCACCGGCACCAAAGCCAAATTCCGCAGCGGCAGCAACCGTGATTCCGCCGTCAAACTCAAAACATGGGAGTGGAAATGGGAGAACGGCATCATTCGCTTGGAAGCCAATTCCAGCGGCAAGAAAAAAAAGTTCCAGGGCGAATTCATCCGCCTGCACATGGCTGCAAACGCCAAACAGCTCAGCAAAGGCGGCGCGAATGACAACATCTCCCGCGGCGAGCTGAGAGACAGCATCACCACCGAAGAGGACGGCACCGTCTGGCTCAAGGGTGTACCCATGGTCGACCAGGGGCAAAAGGGCTACTGCATGCCTGCCACCCTGGCCCGCATTTTCGCCTTCTACGGCATGGACAAGGTGGACCAGCACACCCTTGCCGACCTGTGCGACAGCGGCGACAGCGGCACAACCTCCCGCGGCATGGAGCTTGCCATGGAAAAAGTCTGCAAGAAGTTCCACACCAAGTTCATTGTACTGGAGGACTACACAGCCACGCTCAAATCCGTGATTGAACCGTACAACAAGCTGGCTAAGAAGGCAGACAAACCCACCATGAGCCTGTACAGCGATGTATACGGCACGGCAGATGCAGAACTGCTCCGCAAAGCCAGAGCCGGCAAGGCCAACCAGGTGAACAAGTGGTTGAAAGACATCAAGAAAAGCATCGACAGCGGCTCACCCGTCGTCTGGCTGGTCATGGTCGGCATCTACCAGGAGGAAATCCCCCTGCCCCAGAGCCGCGGTGGCCACGCACGCCTCATCATTGGCTACAACCTCAAGAAAAAGACCATCATCTACACCGATTCCTGGGGCGCCATGCACGCCCGCAAAACCATGCCCGCCGCAGATGCCATGGGCATGACCATGGGCCGCTACATCATCAAACTGCGTTGATTTTTGGTCTTCATCTTCCGTTTCCTCTTGATTTAATATTGAATACCAAGTAAAATGGGAGCGTGAACGGAATCGACTTGCAGGAAGCGGCTCGCCGCGCCTACCACGCCATGGTCATGGCGCGGGCATTTGACACCAAGATATCCGCCCTGTACAAAGCCGGCAAGATTTTCGGCGGCGTATTCCTGGGACGCGGTCACGAGGCCATCGGTGCCTGCGAAGCCGTGTTTCTGAAGCGGGGGGAAGATGTCTACAACCCCTTTATCCGCGAGCAGGCAGGCCGCTGCGCCTGGGGAGACAGCGTGCTGGACAGCGCGCAGTCCTACCTGGGCAGCGCCAGCGGCCGCATGCGCGGGCGCGACAGCAACGTGCACTGGGGCTACCCGGAACACGGCAACCCGGTACCCATCTCGCACCTGGGGGCCATGGTTTCTGTGGTGGCGGGCATGATGCTGGCCAAGCGGTTCAAAGGCGAGACCGGACGCGTGGGTGTGGCCTGCATCGGCGACGGCACCACCTCCGTGGGTGCCACGCATGAAGCCGTGAACCTCATTGCCGTGGAAAAGTTGCCCGTCGTCATCGTGGTGACCAACAACCAGTTTGCCTACTCCACCCCCAACAGCCAGGAATTTGCCGCCAGCCTCATGGACCGCGGCCGGGGCT
>JAFYRS010000044.1 GCA_017546845.1 Akkermansia sp. | reverse complement strand
GGGGTCATGGCTGCGGCAGACGAGCCGCTGCCGGCCACCACCACCACGGGACGCCCGGTTGCCTGCACGCGACCCAGTGCAAAAAAGGCGGCAGAGCGGTCATCTGCCACACTCCAGCGGTGCACGGCGGGACAATCCGCCAGCGCGCGGTAAAGCGGGGCATTCAGTTCGCCGGGGCAGCATACCCATTCGGCAACGCCGGCCATGGCAGAGCAGGAAATGAGGGAAAACATGGTGATGATGCGGGGAATAAGTGAAAAGTTAATGCGTCAACTTAATTAAGGGGCGGCGCCAATGGAGTCGCAAAGATGTAGAAGTTTGAATGTAGAATGTATAGAGTTTCCTGCGCCGCCGGCGCAGCGGGGTATAGGCCGCGCCAGCGGCGCGGGGAACTTTCACATTCAACATTCTACTTTCTACATTCAACATCGTCGGAGCTTCCAATTTGCAGAGTTGATAAATCTAATGTGATGCCAACGCGTAAGTAAATTATTCAGGCAGGGCAATGCGGTCGCCCATGTGGCGGGGCTCGGACCCGATGAGCAAATCAAACACCATGGCTACGCGGGCAGCGCGTTCGCGCAGGAACTGGCGCAGCCAGGTCGGGCGGTTGATGGGGATGAGCGGGGCGTGGAAGCCCTCGGCGTCGATGCCCAGGTGCCGTGCCGTGGCCACGGCGCGTTTCACATGGTAGGGCTGGCTGATGATGGTGAGCTTCTCTGCCCCGAAGATGCGCTGGGCGCGCACTACGGAATCAAATGTACGCAGCCCGGCATAATCGCACACAATCCGGTCCTCCGGCACACCGAGCTTCACCAGCGCCTCCTTCATGTCGCGCGGCTCGTTGTAGTATTTCTCCCGGTTATCGCCGGAAACGATGATGCAGCGCAGCTTGCCGCTCTTCCAGAGTTCGGCGGCGGCCTCCATGCGCCCGGTGAAGTAGAAATTGGCGCGGTTGCGGCTCAGTTTCTTGCTGCATCCCAGCACCAGCGCCACATCTCCCTGCCGGCAATCCGCCGCCTTCTTGTGGCAATAATCATTGGCCAGGATATTGGTGTAGCAATCTGCCGCCAGAATAATCAGCAGCACAGAAAGGCACACAAAGCCGCTGAGCTTGGTGAACAGCCTGATGATTTTCCAGACCTTGCGCATAGGAATCAGTTGACCCCGAATACCTGGATGCGGGTGGTGAGCTCGTGCGTTTCGCCGCAGCGCAGCATGATGTTCTCTGCCGGCACAACACTGGTTTCCACCGCCAGGAAGCCGCGTTCATTGCCTTCGCCCAGGTCGCCCATGCCGGCAGCCAGCGCTGCACCGGGATTCCACACCACAGCCGAGCCGCTGCCTGCGCGGCAGATGCGGATGCTGCGTTCCCAGGCCGGGTCGTGGATGGTGATTTCGGCATTCTCCGGCACCGGGTGGTAGATGCGGTCGATGTGGCCCAGGGGGATGAGCGGGTCTTCGGGGTGCGGAATGGCATCATCGGCAAACTCTGTGAAGGCCAGTTCCTCCAGGCCGGTCACGGCTACCTGTTCGTAATCGCTCACGGCAAAATAGGTGTGCATGGCGGCGGAGTATGGCATGGCGCGGGGTACATCCAGGGTGATGAGGCTCATGGTCAGTTCATTGCCAATCTCCATACCCAGAGCGGCGCTCGGCAGCATATCATTCTCCGGCGGCAGAGCCAGCAGCAGGTTCACGCGGCCATCCTCGCCCTCCTCGCAGCGGCCCACCTGCCAGGTGGAAATACGGGCCACGCCGTGGGCGGGCAGGGAGGCATCCTCCGTGTTCTTGCCGAACCACGGCCAGCACAGCGGAATACCGCCGCGCAGGGCTTTGCCCTTCTTGAATACGGCCTTGGGGCTCATGTAGATAACCGGCTTATGGCCAGCGGGTGTCCAGCTGAGCACATGCCCGCCGTAAAGGGAAATTTCAGCCGTGCAGAGGGCTGTTTCAATCTTGAGAATCGGAAAATCTTCGCCGTAGGGATAAACTGTCGTGACCATGGTGCTTGTATGCGCGGGAGTGTACCAAAATAGACCTGCTCTTGCAAGTCTATTATCTCGCAGTCATCAGACTGCGAAATTCTCTCCGCGTCAGCGGAAATTATCTCGCCCGCCAGGGCGAACTTATCTTCCACCCCAGGCGGGAAATTCGCTCTGCGCCGGTGGGGCAGATGACAAAAACACCCCGGAAAATACTCCGGGGCGTTTTCGTTATCAGATGCTGGTCTGATGTTTTTATTTGCGACGACGACGGGCACAGAGACCAGCCAGTGCCAGCAGACTCAGCGTAGCTGTGGCGGGTTCGGGAACGCATTCGGTAATGACTACGTTGCCGGCGCCATCAATGCTTACTTCATTATTGCCGCCGTTAATCTTGAAGGAGGTAATAGCGTTGCCTTCCGTATCGAGCATGCTGCTGACACCGCTGAAGAGGGTTACACTGCCTGTGGTGTCAAGCATATCATCGCTCAGAACAATGGAGACATTGTCACCCATGACCAGGTCGTTATTTTTCAGGTTCAGCGTCGTGCCGGTAAGTTTCAGGATGGAGTTATCTTCCAGATACAGGTCGGCATTTAACGTGGTGCTGAGCAGTTCGTCAGTGCTGGCATCGCCGAAAAGCATGACGATTTCGTTTTCACGGGAATTTGCAGTGATTTCAAGTTCTGCACCTGCTTTCACGATGAGACCACCGGAAATGTTGACCGTTCCCGTAGAGACATCGTTGTGCAAGGTCAGCTTCGCACCGTCATTCAGAGTCAGGGCTCCGTTGATGGTGAAGGTTCCTGCGTTATCGATGTTGACCTGGGTATAAACTTCAGTGCGGTTGAAAGAGATGGAGGAGTCTTCCCCAATGGTGAAGTTGGCAGATTTTGTTGCATTGACCCCTGCGGCCTTGTCCAGAATACCGCCAATATAGGTCAGCACGCTATCAAAAACAACCTGGCCGCCATTGGTTGCGCTGATATTGGTAGTGCAGTTTGCGCGGGCATCGTAATGGCATCCGCTCTTGTCAGTACCGCTGTCGCAAAGGTAAGTAATTGTGGGCCCCTGAGCGTCATATTTGACGCCTCCAAGGGTGGAGTCCTTGTCGTAATAGCCTTCGTAGCGATGAACCGAGCCATCCGTCTTGTATGATTGATCGTGCCATACCCATTCACCGCTTGAACCAATGGGATAATAGTGAGCTTTGACCGTTTTTGCTGTTTGCGTGAACGTAGAGCCGGAGCCATCAACATTAATGTTGACGGTAGTGCCGCTGTAGTAGTTGGTTACAAACTGAGAAGCGGAGGAGATAAAGGTGCCGCCGTTGGTTACGTTGATGTTGGCGGAATCTTCTCCCAGACCTACCAGTGCGCGATAATTCTGTGCAGATTCTCCACGGCATACCTCTGCCGTTGAGTTGGAACCATCCACGTTTACTTCACCTTCATATAACCAGAAGTTGTTGGAACCACCTTTGAAGGTGCCTTCGGAAACGGTCAGTTTGCCTCCTTTCTGGACTTGGAATGTGCCAGCTGCTGTCATGTCGTATACTGCCCCGCTTGTGATGGAGAGCGAGCCGCCATTTGTGATGGCCAGATTCTCAGAGGTTGTCTGAGATGTGGCGTATTCTTTGCTTGTGTTATCAATTGTTTCTGAAAAAGAAGGCGCTGCGGAGGCGTAGGCCGCCAGGAGTGTCACAAGTAGTTTCTTAGGTAATTTTGTTTTCATTCTGCATGGAAGAGTGTGGAATGTGCTGCCTGCGTGGATGTGGTGATGAGAAGCAAAATGGTGTTGCTTTCCCACGCATACGAAGCACAGCCAGTATATCGCATTTTGAGTGCGATATACTCTAAAGCTATTTTGTTGAATGAATTGTGTTTTGTTTTGCTGAATTCCTCGGTAGCATTTTGCATGCTTCATGTAATGATAAACATGTTTTTATCAAAGAATTGCACCATTTGGTCTTGTAATCGCACTCAAAAAACGATGCGCTGCTGTTTGTTGGGGCAATCTCCCATACATCACAATTCACCCAGCACGATTTTCGGCGTGTAGAACGGGAAGTGGTAGCTTTCGAAATCCTGCCCCCGTTCGCCCCAGTAAGTGCGCATGCGGGCGGGCGGGAAGATTTCGTCCTTCGTGGCAATCCAGGCGCGGTTCCAGTTGAGGTGCGGCTGCTCCGGCAGCGTCTGGCAGGCTTCAGATAAGAACTCCAGTTCTGCCACCTGTTGCGGGAGGGAGGGTTCGGAGAAAGGCCCGGCGGGCGCATAGCGTTCCGGACAGGTATCATCTTTGAACGGGTTGCCGCCCATGGCCGCCACGGATTTGATGGTGCGCAGCAGTACTTTGAGTCGCAGCCCGTACTGCGGGCTGGCGGGGTAGGGAGTACCGTTGATGGCCACGGCGCGGTGCAGCGGCAGCGCCTGGCAGCTCTGTTCGGCCACCCACACGCCGAAGGACCAGGCAAAGAGGTAGATGCGCTCATACCCGGCAAAATCCTCTGCCCGCAGCGGGCAGAGCTGCCGGTGGTCGTAGCAGCAGAGTACATCGTAGCCCGCAGGGAAAGGCAGCTGGTACACGGCATTGGGCGTAGCGCCCCAGCCCAGCATGAAGAGGATGAGCCGTTTGTTGCCCGGTTCCTGGATGAGCCATTCCTGTTTCATGGGTGGAAGAATCAGACTTTCTTGCGAGCCCAGCGCAGCCCGAACAGCATCTTGCGCAGAATCAGGTATTCCACCAGCATATCGCAGGCAATCAGCATCCAGATGCCCACCAGCGACAGCGTCTCCGGCCACAGCCAGTGCCACACCAGCAGGCAGAGCACGCGGAAGAAGCCCATGCCGCCGTAGGAGACCCACATCACGCGGCGGGTATCACCCGCACCGCGCAGGCACATCTTGCAGATGAGCATGGCAGCGTAGAACGGCTCGATGATGAGGAAGGCCTGCACCACCGGGCGTGTGGCGGCGCTCAGCTCCGGTGAGCCCGCCGCAAAGATGTTCACGAAGACATCCGGCCACAGGGCAAAGACCACACCCATGCAACCCATGAAGAGCACGCTGTAGAGCACGCATTTGCGGGCGGTTTCCAGCGCCAGACGCACGCTGCGCGCGCCCAGGTACTGCCCCACCAGCGTGGCACCCGCCATGCCGATGGCGAAGCCGGGCAGGAAGCTGAGCGATTCAATGCGGATGGCAATGTTGTGCGCACCCACAGCGGCATCCCCCAGCGAGGAGATGATGCGGAGTACGAAAATCTGAATCACCCAGATGCCGCCCACTTCAATGGCCTGCGGCACGCCGATGCTGAGGATGCGGTACATCATGCCCCAGTCAATGCGCAGGCTCTTGCGGTCCAGGTACAGCGGCGGGGCGTATGTCGGCCCCTGGGCTTCGCAGTAGGCGTCCAGCGGCTGCCCGTTCATGGCGCGGCGCATGCTCAGCGTGCGCTTGAAGAGGATGCCCAGCAGCACGGCAGCGGCTGCCGCCATGCCGCCAATCATGCCCAGTGCCAGACCTTCCACAAACATACCGCAGACTTTGACCAGGAAGAGACTGAAAAGAATATTGAGCCCATCCACCACCAGCATGATGATGAACGGTGTTCTGGTATCGCCCGCACCACGCAGGGCGGCATTCAGCGCAAAGACCACGCCGGAGAAAATGGCCACCCAGCACCCGGTGTACATGTAGCGCAGGGCCACCTCGCGCGCAAACTCGCCCAGACTCAGCACCTGCGTGACCAGGAAATCTGCCGTGCCGTACATGAGCAGGGCTGAAAGGAAACCTGCCAGCAGCCCCAGCACGGCGGCCTGGTTGGCGGCATAATTGGCATCCGCGTATTTTTTTGCCCCCGTCATGCGGCTGACAATGGCGGTGGCACCCATGCCCACCGCACCCTGCATCACAAAGCCCAGCCACATGACAAACGAGGTCACGCCGATGCCTGAGGCAATCTGCGCGGTTTTTTCGCCGTGGTCGCCCATGTGGGTGGCCAGCACCAGTGAGGTGGAGGCGCAGATGAAGCTCATCACCTGCTCCAGCAGCGGCCAGAGCGCAATGGACACAATCTGGCGGGGCAGGCTTAAACCTGCCAGCTTTCCGCCCAGCTTCCCTTTCGCCAAAGCCACGCGTATCTTACCCTCTCTGCCGTCACCTGCACTCATGGCTGGGGGTATTGTAGCACGTTAATGCCGAGTTGAACAGAAAAAATATTTATTCTTTGGGATTTGGGGATATGCAAGCACTGGTTCTATTCGAAGTACGGGACTTCAGTCCCGTGCTCCGACGAATTTGCCGCTCTCCCCATCTGAAATCATGGCTTTGATATTACTCCGTGTCCTTTTCAACCTTGATTCCTTGGAGTCTGTCCTGAATTACCCCGGCGAAGGGGACGAAGCGGTCGGTGTCGGCGAAGGATTCCTCCTGTGGCGGAGGTGCGGGTGGCAGGTGGTCGAGCTGGTGCAGCTTCTTTATCTGCTTGCGGATGAGGGTGACCACTCGCTTGCATTGCGGCAGGTCGAGGAAGCCCTCGGGGATGCGGTCGTCATCGTGGGAAGTTGCACCCCTGACTCCATCGTTGTAATCGAAAACGATGTTACCTATGCCTCCGCTGAATACCTCGTACTCCTTGATGCGGTTGGGCTCCAGGGGGTATGATTTACATTTCATGCCCAGCAGCAGTCTGGGTGTCAGGATGATGCAGCGGCGGTCGCTGACAAGATAAAGGGTGCGGCGTTTGTAGCATTTCCTGAACCAGGGGAGGAAGCAGAGCAGGAGGATAAACGGAAGAAGGAACGGCTCGGCCTCGCTTGTCATCAGGATGAATGCTGCTATCCCGAAATGAATGCACAGCTCCACCTTCAGGATGCTGGAATCCGGCCTCGTGACCAGCAGCAGTTGCTCATTCATGCCCAGCGTGCGGTCGATGATGTTCCTCTCCCGCTGCGTGAGGGATTCCCGCTGGTCAAGTCTGGGCGCGTAGTCGGCCATGGTGAATCAACGCTTTTTCATGTGTCGGCGAATTTCTGCAATCAGCACGCAGGTGGCGATGAGGCAGAAAAATGCGCCACCTCCGGCGATAATCAGCAGCAGGGGCATGCCCTGTGGTGGGATGATTTCAAATTGCTGTGGATTTTCCTCCAAGTGTGCAATCTGCACTTTTGAGCCACGTTCCCTGTAATCGTATTTTGTTGATTG
>JAFYRS010000043.1 GCA_017546845.1 Akkermansia sp. | reverse complement strand
GACTTCGTCGCTCCACCCCGCGCTAAAGGCTGCCGCCCACTAACGTGGGCTTTGTGTGCCGCGAGCCTTTGGCTCGCCTGAAATATACTACGCCTCCGCCATAGTATGCCAAACATTAATCTCTATTCACTAATTATTGAGCCCTTTCCTCATGGCCTCGACATCCGGCATCTGGCTGAACCAGTGCTGGAAGGCGATGGCTCCTTGCCAGAGCAGCATGCCCTGGCCGGTGGCTGCGGTGCAGCCGCGGGCAGTGGCGGCGCGGTGCAGGGCGGTCTCGTGCGTCACAATATCGTATACCAGCTGGCCGGGGAGCAGCAGGTCGGGGGAAAGGGGCATGGCATCGCCCTCATGCAGCCCCAGACTGGTGGCATTCACCACTAAATCTGCCTGAGCGATGGCATCAGCCAGTCCGGGGGAATCAAAGTGCAGCGTGCTGACCGGGGCGGCGGTGTGCGCGGCCAGTTTGCCGGCAAGCTGGGTGAGTTCCGGGCGGGGGCGGTTCACCAGGGTGAGGGAGGGACATCCCTCCAGCGCGCATTGGCAGGCCAGGGCACTGCCTGCGCCGCCGCAGGCCCCCAGGATAAGGACGCGCAGCTCCCGCAGGGGGCGGTGCAGTGTTTCCTCGATGGCGCGGGAGAATCCGGGGCCGTCGGTGTTGTAGCCATGCCAGCCGTCTGCCCGGCGCACCAAGGTGTTGACCGCGCCGCTCAACTTAGCCAGCGGGTCAAGGGAAACGGCTGCATCGTGTGCCCGCTTCTTAAAGGGCACGGTTACATTCACGCCGATGAATCCGCGTGCTGCCAGTTCATCCAGCAGGTGTTCAAATGCTCCCGGTTCTGTATCTGCCAGCAGGCGCACATAGCATACCCCGGTGCCAGCGGCATCCAATGCGGGCTGCTGCATCTGCGGGGATTTGGAATGCGCAATCGGGTTGCCGATGACACCCAATCGGGCGTTTTCCGGCAACTCATTCAGCTGGTTGATGGTATAAAATGGGAGCATGCAGAAAAGGACTGAGGGGCAAAGCCCCGAAATTTCACCGAGCGCAGCGAGATTTCACTGCGCCCGGCAGGGCAGAATTTCACTGAGTAAAGCGAAATTTCACGTTGCCGCCAGAGCGGCAACATGGCTTATTTCTTGACCGGCTCGGCAGAACCGTCCTTGGCAACGGTGGTCACGATGCTGGTCTTGGCAATCTTGATGATGGTGTTCGGGGCGATTTCCAGCTTCACCGTGTCCTGCTGGACTTCGCGTACGATGCCGTAGATGCCGCCGGCGGAAACCACCTTGTCACCAGCCTTGAGGCTGTCCTGTCGCTCCTTGAGTTCCTTCTGCTGCTTGCGCTGCGGGCGGATGAGCAGGAAGTAGAAGATGATACCGATGAGACCGAAGGTGATGAGCATGCTCATGGGGTCACCTTCCTGACCAGCTGCTGCCTGGGCAATGTAGAGTGCGTTCATTGTATGTCGTTTGCTTGGTAACGCGAGATGAAACTGCGCTTAAACGCAGCGAATTCACCGGCTGCAATGGCGCTTCTCGCTTGCGCCATGAGCCGCAGGTAAAAGTGGAGGTTCTGGAACGAGAGCACGCGAAGAGCCAGCATTTCGCCCGCGCGGAAGAAGTGGCGCAGGGCGGCGCGGGAGAAGCGGGTCACGTGCGGATGACCCTCCGGGTCGAGTGGCTTCGGGTCGTCCTTCCAGCGCTGGTTCTTGATGTGGATGGGGCCGTCCGGGGTCATGGCAATGCCGTGGCGTGCCAGACGGGTGGGCATCACACAGTCGAACATGTCGACCCCGCGTTCAATCATTTCAAGAATCTGGGTGGGGGTGCCCAGCCCCATGGCGTAGCGGGCCTTGTTCTGGGGCAGGTAGGGGGTGCTGTTCTCTATGGCGCGCAGCATCTCGTGCTCCGGTTCGCCCACGGACACACCGCCGATAGCGTAGCCGTCAAAATCCATGGAGGCCAGTTCCTCGGCGCAGGCGCGGCGCAGGTCCTCGTATACCGAGCCCTGCACAATGCCGAAGTGGTTCTGCAGGCCGTTGCCGCTCATGGGCTGGTGTTCATCAATCCATGCCTTGCAGCGTTTGGCCCAGCGCAGGGTGAGCCCCAGCGATTTTTCGGCATACTTGCGGTCGCAGGGGTAGGGCGGGCATTCGTCGAACAGCATGGCAATATCGCTGCCCAGGTTGGCATGGATTTCCATGCTGCGCTCCGGGCTCAGCATCATGTACGACCCGTCGATATGGTTGCAGAAGCGCACGCCCTCCTCGGTGATTTTACGCAGGCGCGCCAGACTCCACACCTGGAAGCCGCCGGAATCGGTGAGCATGGGCTTGTTCCAGCCGGTGAAGCAGTGCAGACCGCCCAGGTTGCGGATGGCTTCATCCCCCGGACGCAGGCACAGGTGGTAGGTGTTGCCCAGAATGATTTGTGCACCAAGTGCTTCCAGATCTTCCGGATGCAGGGTCTTTACCGTGCCCTGTGTGCCCACGGGCATGAAAATCGGGGTCTGCACATCGCCATGCGGCAGGTGCAGCGTGCCCAGTCGTGCGCCGCTGGGGTCGGTCTTGTGTAAATCAAAGCTCATCGTTCTTCACGTAGCGGGCGGCAAAGATGGGTTTGCCCATGGCCTCCCATTGTTTCTGGAAATCGGTTTTCGGGTAGAAAGGGGCATTCCACTCCTCGCGGCGGAAGAGGGGGCTGGCGTCCATGCGCTCGCACACCCACTGGAAATATTCCTCGTGGTCAGTCTTGAACAACACCTCGCCGCCTGTGGCCAGGGCGCGGTGCAGCACCGGGATGAACGAATCCTGCACCAGGCGGTTCTTGTGGTGCTTTTCCTTGGGCCAGGGGTCGGGGAAGAGGTAGTGCAGACGGCTGATGCTGCCCGGTGCTACCATCCATTCCAGGAAATAACGGCTTTCCACGCGCAACCCGCGCACGTTGCTCAGCCCGCGTCGGGCGCTCTCATTGCATACCTTGCGGATGCGCCCCAGCAGGCGCTCCACCCCCAGGAATCGCGTCTCCGGGTAATGCTCGGCCATGGCCAGCAGAAAGCCGCCATCGCCGCAGCCCAGGTCTACCTCGCAGGTCTCCCCGGCGCCGAAAATCTGCTCGACTCCGTATTGGGCAAAATAGTCTTCTGGAACAAATGCCGTATTCATCCGCGCTGCATTCTACAAGACCCTTGCTGCAAAGTCAATGAAATCCCCGAGGTAGAACACGTTTCGCAGCATAGTCCGGTCACGCTTTCTGTGAGGAAAGTGCTGAGGAGGGGATTGACTTCCACTCAATGGAATGTCTATAATACAGATACGAAACGTATCCGGTACAGCAGCGTTCCTACCTCATCCATCACCGCTGAGGCGGTGACGGTCAGTGGCTTTGCTGTTTCGCAGAAGGATTTTTCCGGCATCGTGACCACCGCCACCCGCCGCTACACCTCCACGGGTATGGAACTGGCGCACACCGATGGTCGCGGTATCGTGAAGACACACAGCTACGAAAGCGCCCGCGGTCTGCTGCTGGGCACCACCTATTCGGATTCCACCACCCCTCGCAGCTATGCCTACAACCACCTCGGCCAGCTCACCCAGGTCGTGGAGAATGCAAGATTTGATGCAAATGAATACATTTACATTGGAAGAACGCAGCCAGAATATTTCGAACGTGTTTTAAATGAGTATAAAAAGGAATATAATGACATTCATCAGAAAATAAAGACGTATCATGAAAATAGAATGAAATATTATGAAAAGGTGGAAAATAAAAAGAAACGGCGAAAGAAAATAATAATACCAGAACCTATATTCATCACTGGTTACACATCACCAATAAAGTGAACTTCATCTACTCTCATCCACTTGTTTCTATATCAAGTGGATGAGAGTTTCCTGTAAGAGATATGAAAAGAATTTATCGATTGTATATAATTATTTTACATGTTATTGTACTGTATTTATTTATGCAAATATGGCATTGCATACTCATGAAAGAATACTTTTATGTTTTGCAATCCAGTAATGTAACGATTTGGGTTAATCCGGGAGATGATTTCGATTTTGATAAGATTCCGGACGGAATGCATGGAGGGCTTTATTTTACTCCGGAAGAGCAGCGCATCATGCGTGAAAAAATTATGTATCGATTGAGTGAGGAATGCAATGTTAATTGCGATCTTGCAAGTGTTGATTCTAGTGTATATGATGTAAAGGTAGTAGTGAAATGTCGTGAGGAAATTCAAGACACTCGCCTTGCCTTGAAAATAATTAGTGAAGAGTTTTGTAAGGTTGCCGAAAAATATGTTGGAAAAGAAACAATAGACCATTATTTTTCTGATTGTAGCGATTGGTCATATGAGGGTGTTATGGTTGATAGAGGATGGATATGGTTATTTTGAATCTTTACTGCTTCAGAAGTATCGTGTTATATCAATAGCTGTATTACAGGGGGGCGGCGCGCCGGTGCGGTGAGTACAATGCCGCCGGGCAGCCGCTCGCCAGCACGCAGAAGCAGCTGGTCTCGCAGCTGAGCCCCACGCTGGAAAGCAAAGTGATTTCTGTGAATGAACGCGGCTTGACTTCCACTCAATGGAATGTCTATAATACAGATACGAAACGTATCCGTGGGTTCTCTCCCTGTTTCAATTGATAACATATGAAAAGCATTATCTGTTTATTGTCGTTGTTATTGTGCGGTATGTCTTTTGCTGAAGATGTACAAATGCACATTACAGATGAAACAACTTATCTGGACGTGGGGAGAGCATACATGGAGGGAAGCTCGCTTAGGGGAGAGGGGGAGTTCCGGTTGCTCGTCGGCAGCAAAAGCGTGCCGCCTTTTCCTATGTACTGTGGCATAATGTGCCCAGTGGGGACGACTATTGTGATGCGTATGAGACGTGGCGGCTTAGTTGAATGTGGGTATTGTTTGACTCCTGAGCAGAGGATGAGAAATTTGCCCGAGTATGCGTATGTCGGTTCGTATAGTGATGTTGCCATTATAAAATACATAAAAGATATGGCAAAGAGATATTCATATGGGAAGGTGGTCGAAATCGTTATATATCCAGATAATTTTTATGAGAAAATCACTCCAAAACTTTTTCTTTTTTATCAGCTTGCCACTTTGTTCCCGGATGCCAAAACATATGTGCATATTGAAGAGAAGCCGAATTGTAAGGATGATTGATGTGAGATCAGTTTTCATTATCTGATAGTTTGCGACCTCTTGACCTGAATGCATTGTGTTGTAATGTATTTGCGTTGAGAGACGAAAGCTGGGCAAAACGTCCGCGGAATATTCGGCATCCGGTGGACTTATGTAGTGGAATATGCCATCAAGCCTTCTGCAGTCAATACTGCCTCAGGGGCGAATCAGGCACTTTAAAGCATGCAAAAAGCAGGCGGACGCAGATTGTGCTTGTTTTGCGGGATGAGGTTGTTTAGAATAATTCCATGAAAGCGCAAGTGGGGGATAAGGAGATTCACATTCGGGGAGCGGTAGAGCACAACCTGAAAGGGGTGGATGTGGATATTCCGCTCGGTGGCATCACGGTGGTGACCGGGCCGAGCGGTAGTGGCAAGACCTCGCTGGCCATGAGCACGCTGTATGCCGAGGGGCAGCGGCGCTATGTGGAAACCTTTTCGCCCTATGTGCGGCAGTTCATGGACCGCATGGACCGCCCGGCGGTGGAAGCGGTGGAGAATGTGCCGCCTGCCATTGCGCTGGGGCAGCGCAATTCGGTGAAGAACTCGCGCAGTACCGTGGGCACGATGACCAGGATGAATGAGTATCTGAAGCTCATTTTCTCGCGTCTGGCCGTGGGGCGCGATGCCGCAGGTAATGTAGTGCGCCCGGCAACGCCACAGGGCGTGGCCGATGAATTGATTGCGGCGCATGCCGGGGAATCGGCGCTGGTGTGTTTTGCCGTGCGCCCGGTGGGGGCATTCGATGAAATGCGCCAGGCCTTGGAGGCGCAGGGATATCTGCGCGTGCTGTCGGGCGGGGCCGTGCTGCGGCTCAGCGAGGCCACGGAAGAGGTGCTGGGTATGGAAAGCTGGATGCTGGTGCAGGACCGCATCAAGCTGGTGACCGACTCCCGCGCCCGCCTGATGGAGGCGCTGGAAACCGCCCTGCATCTGGGGCAGGATGTGGTCTATGTCTCGCGCATGGGGGAGGCGGGAGTCTGGGGAGAACCCCGGCAGTTCCGCAGCGACTGGTATCCGCTGCAGGAGCCGCGTCCCGGCCTGTTCAGCGGTAATTCCCCGCTGGGGGCGTGCCCGGCCTGCAAGGGCTATGGCCGCAGCATTACCTACGATTATAACAAGGGCATCATCCCCGAAAAGACAATAGCGGATGGCGCGTTGAAAATGCTTTCCTCGGCCACGCTTTCGGCCTGCTACAAGGACCTGGTGCGGGCGAACAAGCGCAGCCACGCGGTGCGCATGGATGTGCCGTGGTGCGGGCTGACGCAGCAGGAACGCGACTGGGTGTTCTACGGCGAAGCCGGGGATTTGGATGTGTGGGAGGCATACGACCGCGGACTGTGGTACGGTTACAAGGGGATTTTTGACGATATGGAAAAGCATGCGCACAAGATGAGCGTGCGCGTGTTCCTGTCGTTCTACCGCGTGTACAGCGTGTGCCCGGAGTGCCACGGCGGGCGTCTGCGTCCGGAGGCCCTGGCCTTCACTATCGGCGGGCTGACGGTGCCGGAGGTGCAGGCGCTGCCCATGGATGAGCTGCTGCCCTGGCTGGATGCGCATGTGCTGGGCCACACCGGGGCTGACCGCTCGCTGGAGCAGGCGGTCAAGGAATTCCGCAGCCGCGTGGCCTACCTCTGCGAAGTGGGGCTGGGCTATATTGCCGCCAGCCGCCTGACGCGTTCTCTCTCCGGCGGCGAGATTGAGCGCGTGAGCCTCACCACCTGCCTGGGGGCGGCTCTCACAGAAACACTTTTTGTGCTGGATGAACCGACGGTGGGGCTGCATGCCCGCGATACGGCGCGGTTGATTTCCGCCATGCGGCGTCTGGCGCACCGTGGGAATACGCTGGTGGTGGTGGAGCATGAGGAAGCAGTGATGCGCGCGGCTGATTACCTCGTTGATATGGGGCCCGGGAGTGGTGCTGCCGGTGGTGAACTGGTGTATGCCGGTAATCCGCAGGGGATTCTGCATGATGCCCGCTCCCTCACCGGGCAGTATCTGAGCGGTCGGCGCTGCATCCCTGTGCCGCCGCGCCGCCGCAAGGGGAAAGGCTGCCTCCGCATCGAGGGGGCAGAGTGCCACAACCTGCATGATTTCACCGTGGATATTCCGCTGGGCGTGTATAACTGCCTCACGGGTGTTTCCGGCAGCGGCAAGAGTACGCTGGCCTGCCAGGTGCTGTACGGCACGCAGCACCCCGGGGAACTGGACGATGAGGACGAGGTGCAGGTGCGCCGTATTGATGGACTGGAAAAGCTCGAAGAAGTGGTGCTGGTGGATCAGAGCCCCATTGTGCGCACGCCGCGCAGTACCCCGGCGGTGTATATCGGGGTGTTTGAGGATATCCGCGCCCTGTTTGTGGCCGAACCGGCGGCGCAGGCACGGGGACTCAAGCCCGGGTATTTCTCCTTCAACAGCGGAGAGGGACGCTGCCCGCGCTGCGGCGGTCTGGGGCAGGAAAAAGTGGAAATGCAGTTCCTTTCGGATATCTTTGTGCCCTGCGCCTTGTGCCACGGCACGCGCTATACCGAGCAGGCTCTTTCCATCACCCTGCTGGGTTACAACATGGCTGAGATGCTGGCGCTGGATATTGCCACGGCGCAGCGTCTCTTTGCGCATGAGAAGAATGCCCGCGCCCGCCGCATTGCGGCGCGGCTCCAGGTGCTGGTGGATGTAGGCCTGGGGCATCTGGGGCTGGGGCAGCCGCTCAACACGCTTTCCGGCGGTGAGAACCAGCGCCTCAAGCTGGCGCATATCCTGGTAGATGCCCTCACGGCTGAGAAACAGGGTAAAGGCCGCCTGCTGATTCTGGATGAGCCGGGAACGGGGCTGCATTTCAGTGATCTGGAGGTGCTGCTGCGCGTGTTCGACCGCCTGGTGGAGCAGGGGAATACCCTGCTGGTCATTGAGCACAATATGGAGCTCATCAAATGCGCTGACCACGTGATTGACCTGGGGCCGGAGGGCGGCACCGGGGGCGGTCTGCTGGTGGCGCAGGGCACGCCGGAGGAAGTGGCTGCCACCGGGGCGGGCTATACCTCGCATTTCCTGGCCGATGCCCTGCAGATGGAGTATGACGAGTTGCCGCTCATGGCGGCGGAGGAGCATGATTCCAGCGTGCCGGAGGGCGTGATTGCCCTGCGCGGGGCTCGCCACCACCAGCTCAAGAATATCGATGTGGATATCCCCCGCGATGCCATGACCGTGGTGACCGGGCTTTCCGGCAGCGGCAAGAGTACGCTGGCCTTTGATATTATTTTCGCGGAGGGGCAGAAGCGCTTCATGGATGTGATGAGCCCCTATGCCCGCCAGTTCACCGAGCAGATGGAAACGCCGGATATTGACCGCCTGACCGGGCTGCCGCCCACCGTGGCGATTGAGCAGAACCGCTCGCGCGGCGGTTGCAAGTCCACCGTGGGCACGGTCACGGAAATCTGGCAGTTCCTGCGTCTGCTGTATGCCAAACTGGGGCAGCCGCACTGCCCGAAATGCCTCGTGCCGGTGGGACGCCGCTCACCTGCCGAGATTCAGGAACTGGTGCAGCAGGAGATAGCCGCCCGCCCGGCCAGCCTTATGATTGCCGCTCCGGTGGTGCGCAACCGCAAGGGGCATTATGCTGACCTGGCGCGCTGGGCGCAGAAGAAGAAATACCCCTACCTGCGGGCAGATGGTGTGCTGGTGACTCCGGAGGCGTTCACGCCGCTGGATCGCTACTCGAACCACGATGTGGATGTGGTGCTGGCGGAAATCAGTGTGCAGGGCAACCGCATTTCGGTGAATGGCCAGGAGGCGGATTACGCCGGAATCATGGAAACGGTATCCCGCGCGCTGGAGATGGGAGATGGCTTTATCCGCCTGCTGAAAGGAAAGCAGGAACAGCTTATCGGCACGCGTCTCACCTGTCCCTCCTGCGGTGAGTCCTTTGCCGAGCCGGAGCCCTCCACCTTCTCGTTCAACTCGCCGCGCGGGTGGTGTCCGCATTGCCTGGGCCATGGCCGCGTGGGCAAGGTGAAAGCCGGGGCTAAGCCGGATGAAAAACTCAGCCAGCTGGAGGTGGAACTCAAATATGACCGCGATGTGGAGCGCGCCGCCGCCAAGGAGGAAGAAAGCGTCATCTGCCCGGTGTGCCGGGGCTCCCGTCTGAACCCCTTTGCCCTGGGTGTGACGCTGTTCGGCAAAAATATTGCCGAAATCGGCACCCTGGCGGCCGATGCTGCTCTGCCGGTGGTGGAAAGCTGGCAATTCACCGGGCGCGAGGCTGAAATTGCCCGCAATGTGATGGCGGAGATTGCGCCGCGTTTGCGTTTCCTGCAGCGTGTGGGGCTGGGCTATCTCTCGCTCGACCGCGCCGCAACCACGCTTTCCGGCGGCGAGACCCAGCGCATCCGCCTGGCTGCCCAGCTGGGGTCGGAGCTGCGCGGTGTGCTCTATGTGCTGGATGAGCCGACCATCGGCCTGCATCCGCAGGACAATGCGCGCCTGCTGCATACCCTGGCGGATTTGAAGCAGCGGGGCAATACCCTGCTGGTGGTGGAGCACGATGAGGACACCATGCGCGCTGCTGACCATATCATTGACCTGGGCCCCGCGGCCGGGGTGCATGGTGGCGAGATTATGGCGCAGGGTACATTCGATGAAGTGGAACACAATCCCGCTTCTGTGACCGGACGCGCCCTGCTCAGCCGGGAAAAGCACCCCTACTGTGGAAAATATCTGCCGCTGAAGGAGGCCGGGTGGCTGGAGGTGGAGGGCTGCATTCTGCATAATCTGAAGGATGTGACCCTGCGCATTCCCCGCGCCCGCTTTACGGTGGTGACCGGGCCGAGTGGTGCTGGCAAGACCTCGCTTATCACCGGAACGCTGGGCCCCGCAGTGCGCGAGGCTCTGGGCGGCAGCATCAGCAAGGAGGAACGCGCGGCATGGAAACGCAGCAAGGGACTGGATTCGGTGCGCGCGCTGTATCAGGTGGACCAATCGCCCATCGGCAAGACTCCCCGCAGCACGCCTGCCACCTACATCGGCATCTTCAATGAAATCCGCGCGCTCTTTGCGCAGAGCGCCGATGCCCGCCGCCTGGGCTTTGAAGCTAACCGCTTCTCATTCAACACCGCAGCCGGGCACTGCGAGTCTTGCAAGGGCACAGGCTACCAGCGGCAGGAGATGGATTTCCTGCCCCCGTGCACCGTACCCTGCGAGACCTGCCGTGGTGCGCGCTACAATTCCCGCACGCTGCAGGTGCGCTACAAGGGGAAGAACATTGCCGAGGTGCTCAACATGGATATGGAGGAAGCGGCGGAATTCTTTGCGAACCAGCCGCGTCTGGCCGACCCGCTCAAGCTGCTCTGCGATACCGGGCTGGGTTACCTGACCCTGGGGCAGGCCAGCAACACACTTTCCGGTGGTGAAGCCCAGCGCATCAAGCTGGTGGCCGAGCTCATCAAAGGCCGCCGTGCCGCGCTCAACGCCATCCGCAAGGGTAAGGCTCTGCCGCAGGATTTGTACATCATCGAGGAGCCGACCATCGGCCTGCATCCGCACGATGTGCGTCTGCTGGTGCAGGTGCTGCGCCGTCTGGTGGAAATGGGCAACACCGTGGTGGTCATCGAGCATAACCTGGAGCTCATCTGCGAGGCCGACTACGTCATCGATATAGGCCCGGGCGCCGGTGATGCCGGCGGCACCATTGCTGCGCAGGGAACCGTTCGCCAGCTTTCCCGCGCCAAATCACCCACCGCGCCGTTCATTAAAGCCGAACTGGAGCGGTGAGGCCTTTTTTTCTTGCGTAGAAAGTCATACATTCATAAAATACAGGCATGAAATCGCTTTTGACTGCATTGGCCTTGACGGGGCTTGTGATGATGACCGGATGCCGCACGGTGCCGCTGACCGGGCGTCCCCAGTTTATCCTCACCTCGGTGGAGACGGAGAAGAGTATGGGGCTGAGTGCGTTTAATGAGTACAAGGGCAAGCTGCCGCGCTCGACGAACGCGACTTATAATGCAGCTATGAACAGCTGTGCTCAGGCGCTTATCAAAGCTACTCAGTACAGGGAATATGATTGGGAATACACGGTGTTCCAGTCTAAGACCCAGAATGCCTTCTGCCTTCCCGGAGGCAAGATTGCCGTGTACACCGGCATTATGGATATCATGAACAACGAAGCGGAGCTGGCTTTTGTGGTGGCGCATGAGATTGCCCACGCACTGGCCCGCCACAGCGGCGAACAGATGGCCTGGGGCGCGGTGCAGTCCATGGGGGTATCTGTCCTGAAGGAATCGGGCTATGGGTCTGCGTTTGAATCGGCCTCGGAGTACGGAGTGATGCTGCCGTTCAGCCGCAAGCATGAGTATGAGGCCGACCAGATGGGGTTGCTGCTGATGGCGAAGGCCGGGTATAATCCGCGGGCTGCCATTGAGTTCTGGAGCCGTTTCACGGCTGGTTCTGCTTCCAGTTCGCTGAACGGGTGGATGAGTACGCACCCTGCTGATGCCGACCGCATTCAGGCGATGCGCCAGCACCTGCCCGCAGCTGAGGCCGAGTATGCCCGCGCTACCAGTAAGAAGGGCTACGGCATGTCGATTTGAACGACCTGCCCCGTGGAAAACGGGACGAGGCGGTCACCGAGCAGCTGCTGCAGCCGGGTGGTGGCGGCAGCACCCGTGCAGTGTCCGGTGTAGAAGCGGGTGGGCAGGGAAAGCAGGTGTGAGCCAGTTTGCTCAATGCGGTCTGCATGGGCTTTGGCAAGATGGAAGCCGGCGATGAGGATATCGGGGTGGAAATGGGTGGCGATATTCAGAATGCCTCGGTGGGAACAGCCGCTGATGAGGATGCGCCTGCCAGCTTCTTCGATGAGCAGGTATTGCTCATGCCGGAAGTCATCGGGTAGGTGTGTGCCGCCCATGATGGTGCTCATGCCTTCGCCGGCCGTGGGGTAGGGGCAGGGGATGAGCCCTGCGGGGTGCAGGGTGAGGCCCGGGGCTAAGGTGTATGTTTCTGAAGGCGAGGTACGGAGCCTCGGGTGGCTGGACAGCGCGGGATTCAGCCCGATGTCTTTTCCTGCGGCCTTGAAATGCGGCTCGAAGGCATGCGGGCTCATCCAGACGGGGGCATGGGCGTTGAGCTCCAGAAAGCGGGCGATGCCGCCTCCGTGGTCATAGTGCCCGTGGGAGAGAACCACCATGTCCACCGTGCACAGGTCAATGCCCAGCTGTGCGGCGTTATCTGCAAAGGCGGGGGAGGCCCCGGTATCAAAGAGGATACGCAGACCGCCTGTTTCGATGAACAGGCTGAGGCCGTGTTCAGCGTTCAGGTCACTGCGCTTGCTGGTGTTTTCGATGAGGACGGTGATGCGCACGCTGATCAGGGGGTAAGTTGCCAGTTGTGCTCGCCGTGGTATATCATCTGGCGGGTCATGCCGCCGTCGATGCAGATGTTCTCCCCGGTGATGAAGCCGGCGGCATTGGAACAGAGGTAGAGTACCATGGACGCGATGTCTTCCGGCCTGCCGACGCGGCCCGCCGGGTGCTGGGTGGCATCCGGCCCGGCGTAGGTGGTGTCACCCGTTTCAATCCACCCCGGTGAGATGGAATTGACCCGCACCCGGCCCGCCAGCGAGACTGCCAGCGCATGCGTGAGCGCGGCGATTCCACCCTTTGCGGCGGTGTAGCTCTCCGACCCGGGCATGCTCATGCGGTCCCGGCTGGAGGAGATGTTCACAATGGCCGCCCCGGGGGCAAAGTGCTCGTAGAACAGGCTGGCAAGCATGTAGGGCGCACTCACTCCCACCTGGAGGGCGTAGTTGAACTCCTCCCAGCTGCAGTCCGGCAGCCCCTTGAAAAGCGGGGCTGCGTTGTTGATGAGGTAGTCCACATGCCCATGCTCCGTAAGCACCTTGGAGGCAAAGGCGCGGAGGTCTGCCTCCCGGCTCAAATCGCCCACAAAGCATGGGTTTTCCTGCAGGTCGAAGATGCAGACCCGTGCCCCGGCATCGGCAAAGTGCCGGGCAATGCACTTGCCGATGCCCTGCGCCCCGCCGGTGACGATGACGACTTTGTCCCGGAAATCAAGGTTCATTATTTGAAGATGATTTCGTTGACGAAGCCGTAGTTCTGCTTCGGGTGCGTCAGGCGCACCTCTTTTGCACCGGGCGTGAGCTTGTAGCGGCGCACGTGTTCCCCAGCCTTGGTAAGGGTGGCGTTGGTAATGTTCAGGTTCACATTGCCCACGGCGATGAGTTCTGTTGCGCCTTCAGGCACAGGCATGGTGACATCAAGCGCGGCCTTGGAACAGAAGTACGGGGTGGCGATATCGGCATCGTATATGCTGCGCGGGTCGGTATCCAGCGCGCCCTCAGGTATGCCCAGGTTGAAGATGGTGAGCTTGATTTCCTGGGACTGTTCGCTGGCGTTCATCACGCTCATGGCGGTGATGCGGCCTTGCGGCAGCTCCTCTTTCTTCAGATAGAGCCGGTTGTTGACTACTGCTTTTTCAAGCTGGACAACGCTGCCGTCTTCCATGGCGAGGCTGATGTGTCCCCATTCTGCCAGTCCGGCATTGTCCAGGTTAATCTGCACCCATTCGGGCGCAATGGGGGAGGGAAGTTCCAGGGAGATATAATCCTTAGGCTTGAGCTGGAATATCTCCATGACGCGGCTGATGCCCACATCGGTCTTGTTGCTGTATGCAGTGAAGTTGGGCGCCTCAACCGTGGTGTCGACATAGGGCGGCAGGGTGCGGTTCACGGCAAATTCGCAGATGGAGAGCCAGTTGGGACGCGGGGTGATGATGCGGAAACGTACGTAGCGGGCGCGAATGGGTGACTTGGAGAGGTTGACAATGGCCAGATTACCATGCTGGGGCGTGCCCACGGGCTGCCAGTCTGTTCCGTTGTCCGATACCTCGAATTGCACGCTGTCGGCGTAGTCGCGGGCGCGCTGGCCTCCCATAATCAGGCAGATGTTGTTGATGCTGATGGGGGACCCATGATCCAGGCAATACCACTGGCCGGCTTCCTGCATGGCATTGTTGGACCAGAAGGTATTCGGCTTGCTATCCATGATTTTGGGCGAGTCATTCCGGGTGTTGCCGATGGAGGCGGTGAACTTGGGAACGGCGCGCTTCTGCCCGGAAAGTTCTGCATAGACCTTGGCGTTCAGGTACGAGAACGCGGCGTTGAGCACCGGGGTCATGGCGTATGCTGCAACTTCCACATCGTCTACCTTGCGTACGCCGCTGGCAGACCATTCATTGCGCAAGGTGGAGCGCATGTCGTACAATGCATTCACCGTATCGAAGAAATAGTGGAACATGTATTCATCCTTCGCGGCAAAGGCGGTCATGATGGAAGACCCGGCCACACCCACCAGCTCGAACTGGTCAAGCCAGGGGCGGATTTCCTCGCAAAGCCCGGCAATGGGGGCTCTGGTGTGCTTCAGCTCGCGTGCCGCGGTGACGATGCGGTCAAACTCCAGCTGCAGGCGCTGGCCTGCCTTTTTGTTCGGGGAATCGGCGTCAATGCCTGCAATGAATGCCTGGGCGGTCTCGTTGATGTCGACCGATTCCTCGCGGAAGTAGCCGTGGCCATTGGGCAGGAGGTAGGAGTTGTGCTCGCAGAACACGCGCATGGCCTCGCGGTGGCGCGGGTAGAGGCGCTTGATGCCTTCTTCCCACGTGGTTTTGGACTCAAAATCTTCTATATTCCATGTGTAATTGGCCACACCGAAGAGACCGACCTTGCTGGCCTCGGCGTGTTCCATGGGGTTTGCCACAAAGCCGCTCATCTGGTTTTTCATGTCGGGGCAGGTATCCAGCCCGTAGGTGCGCCCCATGGAAAGGCGGCTGCGTTTGAAGTCGTTGCACGGCCAGTTCCACCAGATAAAGGTGGGGCGCTGCACATGCTTGTTCACCCACTGCTGGCCGGAATAGGTGATGTCATGCACCACGGTATCGCCCGTCCACATCACCGGAATGCTCTTGTCCAGCCCGCTGC
The DNA here is from genome assembly GCA_017546845.1 of Akkermansia sp. Taxonomy (GTDB): domain Bacteria; phylum Verrucomicrobiota; class Verrucomicrobiia; order Verrucomicrobiales; family Akkermansiaceae; genus Akkermansia. Next base: position 1,187 of record JAFYRS010000043.1, on the reverse strand, counting down.
CCAGGGTGGTGAGGAACTTTTCATTGGTCCAGCTGCGGTTGTATCCCGTAGGACACATGATGAGGGTCTGGTTGACATCCGGGTGCTTGCGGATGAAGTTTTCCAGAATGTAGTTCGTGAGCTGCACCTGGCGTTCAGCCTTGCCGATTTCGCCGCTGGAGTCGTCCACCAGCACGCCGAAATCGCGCACGCCCAGGTCATACATCTGTTTCAGTTTGGTGCAGAGGGCATCCAGCTGGTTCTTGCCCCCGTTGTCGTTCCAGTTCACCGTGTTGGCCGGGTGAATGGCCCACACGAAGCGCACATGGTTCTGGCGGGCGTAGCTGATCAGGTCCTTCAGTTCTGCGGCTTTGAGGGCGGGGTAGGGCTCATAGCAGCCCCGACCGTGGTGGTAGGGGTCATCCTTCGGGGCGTAGATATAGGTGTTCATCTTGTTGCGCCCCATGAAGCGGAACATGGAGCAGCGCGCCTCGAAACTCCAGGGCGCACCGTAGTAGCCTTCCACAACACCGCGCGCCGGTAAATCCGGCCAGTCCACCAGGATGCCCATGGGGAGTTCTCCCAGCCGCGTCACTTCGCGCAGGCTCTTGTCTGCAAACACATCATTATGCGCCAGGGTGGCATCCGGCACGTTGTAAAGCATCTGGATGATGGACTGGCGGGCGTAGTAGCGGCCATCGGCATCGTTGGCGTAAATGGTGAGTTTGCCCGGAGTGATGTCGATAGCATAGCCGCCGGGAACATTCGGGAGCTTGTCCCACAGGCCTCCCTTGCTTTCCGGAGTGCGCATGAAGGTCTGGGCCTCTTTCACCCGCGTGGTTACTGAGCGCATGCCGTTGAGTTGCGGCTGGGGGTAAATCACGACTGCCTCAGCGGCCTGGTGCCCGCTTATCAGAAAAAGTGCGGTGCTGACCAAGGCTCCGAAAAGAGATTTGAACTGCAGTTTCATAGTTGCTTCAATAGTGAGAGAAAAAGAAACAGGATAGTTTCTTAATCGCATATTATATGAATTCTATCCCGGTATGGCAAGCAGGAAATGTTATTTCCCAGGGCAAACGCATTTCGATGTCGGGATTTCTTATTGACTTACCTCTGTTTCGTTTTTTGCGCCGAATGCACTAAAGAGGATTTCCTCCAGGACTCGTGTATTCCATGCGGCTTGTTTTCTCATTCTTGCCAACGATTTT
>JAFYRS010000042.1 GCA_017546845.1 Akkermansia sp. | reverse complement strand
TCGCCCACTCGTGGGCTTGAAATGTCCTACACGCACGGTTCATAAATTCAGAATTATCAATCTGCTACATAGCTTGCTCTCCAGAGTAATAATTCTCTCCGCTAATTGTTCCAACGCGTTCGTCTTCACATGTTTCCTATCCATGACCTTGCGGCAGAACAAAGATAATAACATTGTAGAAATTTTATGATGCCAAAATGTCTGAATTTGAACGATTTTTGCATCAGTAGTCGCAACGCCGTTGCGAAAAATCTCCTGACTGCCTTATTTTCAACAGTCAGGAGATTTGCTTTGCTAGTCTCGCCAGGATTCGAACCTAGACAGAGGGAATCAAAATCCCTAGTGCTACCTTTACACCACGAGACCACGCTGTGTGTAAGTGCAGCCGACGTGGGCTGCGTGGGGATACTTGTACCACAGAGGTGGGGTAATGGCAAGCATAAATTATGTAATACCGGCAATGCACACAGATTGCGCTTGCGCGCTGTGGGGTAGTAGGCTAGAATGGGCGCGCAAGCATGGATTACGCCCCCCTTATTGAAAAACGCCGCGAACGCCTGGCTGAGCTGGAAGCTCAGACGGCAGACCCGACCTTGTTTCAGGACCCGCGCCGCGCGGGTGAGCTGATGCGCGAGCTGCGCCGCGTGCAGGAGTTGCTGCGCGACTGGGAAACCTTGCTGCAGACCCGCCAGCAGATTGCGGAGAACCGCGACCTGGCCGGTAGCGATGACCCGGAAATGGCCGAGCTGGCTGCTGCCGAGCTGGAGGAGCTGGAGCCGCGTGTGGAGAAGCTGACGGAGAAGATCCAGTACAGCCTGCTGCCGCGCGATGCGACGGAGGACCGCGATGCGCTGGTGGAAATCCGCGCGGGTACTGGTGGTGATGAGGCGGCTCTTTTTGCGGCGGATCTGCTGGGGATGTACCAGCGCTATTCAGAGAGCCGCGGCTGGCGCCTGGAGGTGCTGGATGCCAGCCCGAATGATATCGGCGGGTTCAAGGAAGTGACGGTGCGTATCTCCGGCGAGGAGGTGTTCCGCTTCCTGAAGTATGAGAGCGGCGTGCACCGCGTGCAGCGTGTGCCGGCCACAGAGACGCAGGGGCGTATTCACACGAGCACAGCCACGGTGGCGGTGCTGCCGGAGGCTGAGGAGGTGGATGTGGAGATCCGCCCGGAGGATTTGCGCATTGAGACCTGCCGTGCGGGTGGCGCGGGTGGTCAGCACGTGAACCGCACGGAATCTGCTGTGCAGATTTTCCACTTGCCCAGCGGTATTATGGTGCGTTGTGAGAATGAGCGCTCCCAGCTGAAGAATAAGGAGACCGGCATGCGGATTCTGCGCGCCCGCCTTTTTGAGATGAAGCAGCGCGAGGCGCAGGAGTCGTACTCCGCCCAGCGCCGCGCCCTTATCGGCAGCGGTGGCCGCGAGGAGAAAATCCGCACGTACAATTTCCCCCAGAACCGCTTTACAGACCACCGTATCGGCTACACGGCGTATAATCTTGATATTGTGGTGACGACCGGCGCGCTGGATGAGGTGATTGCCCGCATGCAGCATGTGGAGATGGAAGAACGCATGGACGAACTCAAGTAAGATGGGTATGAAGACCGTTCAGGAGGTGCTGACGAGCGGCACGGAGTATCTGGAATCCCGCGGGGTGGAGGGCGCCCGGCATTCGATGCAGAGTCTCATGGTGCATGTGCTGGGGTGCAACAAGACCTGGCTGTACCTGCATTATGATGACCCGCTGCCGGAGGATAAGCTGGTGCCGCTGCGCGAGTTGCTGAAGCAGCGCGGGCAGGGGGTTCCCCTGCAGCACCTGCTGGGCAGTACCGAATTCTACCGCCGCGAGTTCCGCATGGATGCCCGCGCGCTGATTCCCCGACCGGAGACGGAGGAGCTGGTGGAATTTGCCCTGCAGATGGCGCCGCGCCGCTCCGGGATGCGCGTGCTGGATATGGGCTGCGGCAGTGGCATCATCGGCATCACGCTGGCGCTGGAGCTGGCGCGGCAGGCGCCGGAGGTCATCATGGCGGATATTTCCGAGGCGGCGCTTTCGCTCACGCTGGAGAATGCCACGGCGCTGGGGGCGCGGGTGAAGACCTACCGCAGCGATTTGTTCTCTGCCTGGGATGCGCCGGAGGAGGGGGCGGTGCAGCCGCCGGAGGGGCTTTTTGATTTAGTGCTGGCGAATCTGCCGTATGTGCCGGAGGGGGAGGTGGTGTCTGCCGAGGTGCAGCATGACCCCGCTACGGCGCTTTATGGCGGGGCTGACGGGCTGGATGTGGTGCGGCGTTTTCTGCGCGAGGCGCTGCCGCACCTGGCAACCCGCGCGCTGGTGATGCTGGAGGTGGGGCATGACCAGGGCCCCGCGGTGCGGGATTTGATGGCGGAGCTGGGGTATACCCAGTGCCGGGTGCTGACGGATATGAGCGGCAAGGCTCGTTTCCCCATGGGCTTTGCACCTGCCCGCCCGGTAGCGGATGAAACTGAAGAAACGCCGGAGCAGGATGATTGAGTACCACATATTACCCGCGGTGCGGCAGGTTGTGGCGTGGCTGGCGGCAGCGGCGCGCTGGGTGCTTGTGGCCTGTGCGGTGCTGGCGCTGGCAGAGCCGGTGCTGCTGTTGCTGCGTTTGCCGCTGGGTGGCATTGCCTGCGGCTTTGTATCTGCCTTTCTGCTGCAGCTGGCGGTGGCGCTGGTGGTGCTGGTTGCCACGTGGGGGCATGCGGTGCTGCTGGCGGGGCAGGGAAATGTGGTTACGCGCTGGTTGCTGCGTGTGATGGCCTTGCTGACGCCGGTGGCGCCTTTCAGTTGGATATACACGCTGCTGAGCGGAGAGTTGCTGCTGTACCGCCAGGGTGAGCTTTCGCTGGTTATGTGTGTGGTGGTGCTGCTGGCGGCGCTGCTGAATATTCCGCGCATGGCGGCGGCACGCTGGCAGTTGCAGCTGCGCGTGGTGCTGGTGCCGCTGGTGCTGCTGCTGGCTTTGTGCTGCGATGTGCCGGGGCTTGTTCTGCCCTGTGTGGTGCTCAAGGTGCTGGGTGCCTGGCTGGCGGTGGTGCCCTTGCGCGGCTTGCAGTCCATGGCGCCGCGGATTATTTCCATGCCGGAGCTGGATTGATGTGCCGTTCATCCTGCCACGCGAAGCGGGGCAGGATTTCATCCATGCCCGTCAGGGCATGGATTTCATGCAGGCGCGAAGCGTCCTGCTTTCATACCGCGGCGCAGCAGCGGTATTTCATTGAGCCCCGCGCAGCGGGGCGACTGATGCATGGCCGCCATGTGATGCGCTGCGGGTTTGCAGGTCGGGCTCCTGCGTCGCCCTCAATGAAATCCCCGCAG
>JAFYRS010000041.1 GCA_017546845.1 Akkermansia sp. | reverse complement strand
ATCTTACGCTCAAGGTCTGGCGCCAGGAGAATGCTCAGGCTCAGGGCCGCATTGAAACCTACAAGGCTAAGAACATCCCGGATGAGGCTTCTTTCCTTGAAATGCTTGACATCGTGAACGAGGAACTCGTGCACGAGGGCAAGGAACCCATCGTGTTCGACCACGACTGCCGCGAAGGTATCTGCGGTATGTGCTCCCTCACCATCAACGGTGTGCCGCACGGCGGCAAGAAGGTGACCACCTGCCAGCTGCATATGCGCCAGTTCAAGGATGGTGACACCATCTGGATTGAACCCTTCCGCGCCCAGGCATTCCCGCTGCTGCGCGACCTCATGGTGGACCGCACCGCTCTGGACAACATCATTGCCGCTGGCGGCTTTGTGGACATCCGCACCGGTTCTGCTCCGAACGCCAACAATATGCCCGTGCGCAAGAAGACGGCCGATGCCGCTTTCGATGCCGCTGCATGCGTAGGCTGCGGTGCCTGTGTGGCCAGCTGCAAGAACAGCTCTGCCATGCTCTTCACCTCTGCTAAGGCTGCCCACCTCAACCTGCTGCCCCAGGGCCAGCCGGAGAAGAACAAGCGTGTGCTCGCCATGGTGCGCCAGATGGACGCCCTGGGCTTCGGTAACTGCACCAACCAGTACGAGTGCGAAGCCGCCTGCCCGAAGGGTATCTCCGTGGACAACATCGCCAAGCTGAACCGCGACTACATGATTGCCTGCGCCGCCGAGGCCGTAGGGGTATTCGCCTGATAGTTGAGCGTATCCACGCAATCGCGTCTTATAAAAACCCACCGGAGTCATACTCCGGTGGGTTTTTTCGTCCTTGCTTTTTTCGTTATATCCGGTATAATCGCCCCGTACTATACCGCCATGAAGTTCTATATCGTTACGCCCTCTTTTAATGCTCTGCATTGGCTGCAGGGCTGTGTACGCTCCATTGCCGACCAGGTAGGTGAAACGGTGCAGGTGCACCACCATGTGCAGGATGGCGGCTCTACAGACGGCACACAGGCGTGGCTGGAAGCCTGGCAGCAGGAACATGCCGGTACTCCCGGTTACCAGCTCACCTTCGAGAGCGGAAAGGATGCAGGACTTTATGATGCCATCAACATCGGCTGGCGGAAGCTTCCGGCAGATGCGGATATTGTGGCTCATCTCAATGCGGATGAGCAATACCTGCCGGGTGTGCTTGCGGTCATTGCCTCAGAGGCGGGGAAGCATCCGGAAGTGGATTTATTTACGACGGCTCACATTGTCCTGGATAAGGACCTGCGCTATATCTGTCACCGCCGTCCGGCGTTCCCGAATAAGTTTTTCAGCAGTCTGCTGCCCCAGATTATCACCAATACCTGTTTCCACCGGGCAGATGGTTTCAGAAAACGCAATATCTATTTCGATTGTTCGTATCGTTCCCTGGGGGATTTGCTTTTCTTCCGGGATGTGATGAATACCAACCCTCGTGTGAAACGCCTTCCCTGGCTGTTTGGCAGCACCTTCGTGGTGACGGGCAGCAACGTGTCATGGACAGATATATCCCGCAAGGAAAGAGACCGTATAGAGGCCGGTATGCCTTCCTGGAAAGCGCGCCTGCTGCCCCTGTGCATCAAGATAAGCAACGGGCTCTGCCGCCTTTCTGATGCCTGCAATAACCCGCCCTCTGAGTACTCGATATACGATGGCGTGGAGGAGATGCGCATGGTGCGCTCCATTGTATCCCCCACGGCTTCGTGGAAGATGCGTGCAGAAGGCGAGAACCGCAGTTAATTGGATTTTCCAGCGCGTTTAGTCAGGGTTTCAAGTATGCGTCTGCATACGTTGAACCGCACGTGCGGTATGCTGTGGTTGACATCGATGATAACCGGATTAGAAATTTTATCCTTGTATCTGGTTAATGTGTCAATTTGTTTCTGAATCTCCTCTACAGGCAGCTCCGGCTTGCGGTTGTATATCTGCTGGGCATCGCCGATTAACAGGAACGTAACATCCGGCTTGGGGATGAAATGTGAGAAGAAACGCACCACGTTATCTCCAATCGACAGGCGATAGCGGATTTTATCCATGTAGAAGTCGTAATAATAGCGGTCAAAGACAACTAAATGGCCCTTGGCCGCCTGCCAGTATACCCGTCCGTAGTAGCCAAGTATATAGTCGAGTGTATAAAATGCCATTTTGGCAAAAGATTTTATTTTGCTTTGTGGCTTCTTGGTGTGGGGCTGTACATTGGATAACAGCTGGCCATCAGCTGTATATTTCTTTTCCGGATGGAGGAAGCCGGGTCTCCAGTGATAATATTCGATGATATCGCCAGAGAAGGAGTTGCCGATAACGGCCGGAATCCCTTCAATGATGGTGCTCTTGCCGCTGCCGTCTGTTCCCTGGAATGCTATGACGATGCCTTTCCGGAGCAATGCTTTACCCATGACATAGGTGAAGTAGTTCCACTTATGGTGACGGGCTGTTTTCTTAATGCAGGACACGATAAGGGAGCGGTTCTGTTCAATTGAGCTCCATTGGCCGGAACTTGCAAGATTGTACACCTGCACTGTCTGTTCTTCAGATAAGAAATAACGAAGTGTCTGTTTGGTTTTATCCGGGGTTGCAAGGAAGGTGTTCTGAATGCCTTCCTTGTATTTATCCTTCACGTACCCATTGAAGAGCAGACGGGTAAAAAGATTGCAGACTGCTTCGATGTGGCTGGCTGCTTTGGTGAAAAGCCCGTTCGGCTGAATGTCCGAGACCAAGGCCTGATTGGGCAATAGCTCGATACCTTTCCAACTGAATGTCGGGAATACATCTATATGGACAATGTGAATCTGCTCCTTCTCTTCGTCTATCCGGAAATAGTGATAGCACTTGATATTTTGCCTGTCAGATGCCTTTCCTGTTTTCAAATGGAGTTGCCAGCCATGCTGCTTTGCCGTGTCGCTGAGGGCTGCCTCTGTTTGCGGGAGCATGGAGGCATCCACAGTCATGTCTACGTCGTGTGCATCGCCGTTTTCTACTTCATCTGCATTACGGAGAATACAATACTTGATACATTGCTGCTGTAACTTGTCAAAAAAATCTTTGATGAAGAGAAGATCGGGAGCGTCAGTCATGGCAATATCAGAATTGGAGAGTCTTCGTGGTCTTAATAAACTCCCGGTAGATTTGTTCCTTGTTAAATCGAATTTGAGAATCGAACTTCAGAATTTGCGTTATGGCAATATCGTACGCCTCATCAAAAGTACGTTTGTTCAGTGCTATCTGAGACATGATGAGGAAGTATGCCATATCATATCCCTCCGGCCTCATGCCGCAGTGTTCCCAGTCAAAAACGGTGTAGGTGGCACCTGTTTTGCGAATGTTCCACGGGGCAAAATCACCATGCGAAAAGGTATGAGGTGTACCATCAACGAGAACGGAAGGACCTGCGATTTCCTTGGCAATCCGGATAATTTCCTCATTGAGAACCGGCTGGATTCTGGAGCCCTGGAACTCGTCTGTGACCTGAATGTTGAATGGTGCACCCTCGCTGATGAGTTCCGAATATTTGAGATGCGGAATTTCAAAGGATTGGTAGCTCTGGCTTTTTTTCAGGAAGAGGATTTCTCTCTCCATTTGCTCTGCAGACCCCTGATTGCCTATCTTGATATAGGTGCATGGGGTGTTCTTGCCCGCGTAGCACTGAAATACGAGCTTTTGCGCGCTGTCATAGGTACCTACCAGTACGTTCCATTTCTGGTCAGGCGGAATGACGGCCTGGATTGACGGATGAAGCGAAATCCTGGCAAAGTATCCGAATCCTGCGGCTTGTAAGAGGCGCGTGGGGATACAGGGCAGCAGCTTCAGGAGCAATGCGAGCTTTTTGTTATAGGCTGCTACCGTCTTCCTGAGATAGGGGATGCCGGATTGGAGATTCAGCAGAAATTTGATGTGGCTGTTGTGGCAAATTGCGAAATGGGTGGCCTCGCTTCTGGGACACGACATAATTTCAATGGCTTCGCGCAGGATGCCGGAGCCATAGTTGGCGGGAAGCTGGTTGGTTACATTCATGTATCGGGAATGAGGCCATGCGGGTATCCGCTGTTAATTGCCGAGAGCCTTGTGGTATATGTCGTTAATGGTGTCCATTTTGGCTTCCCAGGTGAAATCTGCACAACGCGCGAGAGCCCCTTGGGAGAGAGCCTTTCGGGCTTCCTCGTGCGAGGCGAGATAATCCAGGTGGCGGGCGTAGTCTTCTATTACCTGTTTGCGGGACTGGATGGGAATCTTGATGCCGCAGGTCTCATTAATCACGGTTGCAAACCCGCAATGATCCAGGGCAATGATGGGCAATCCGTAGCGGAAAGCTTCGAATACCACGGTTGAGGTGTCTTCTCTGACGCTGGTGATGCAGAAGACGTGGCTTGTCCCCATGATGCGGAAGGCTTCTTCGCGGGGTACAAAGCCGTGGAATGTTACAACGTTGTCCAACCCGAGTTTGCTGGCAAGCTTTCTCCAGGCCTGCATGCGCGGGCCTTTGCTCAACACGTGCAGTTCCATTTTTTCTTTGCACAGCGGGAGCGCATGCAGAAGAAGGTCAAGGGCTTTTCTGGGGATGTGCTCGCCTGCCCAGCAGATGCGCAAGGGGGTGTCTGCCTCGTGTGCCTGGGGGGAATAGGCGGTGTGGCGGGTTTCGAGCCCCACTTCGTTCATCAAGACGGCGTCCTTGTGCCAGTACTCGCGAATCTCCCGTACGGCCTGCGTGGTGCTGGTCAGTATGGTGTGGCTGTTTTGTGCGGCAGCCCTGGGCAGTTTGCCCCACCGTTTGTGGAAGTAGTTGACGATATTGCGTACGCCGAAATGAAGGGCGCCCTTCCAGCCCAGGCTGCTCATCAGGCACCACGGGGTATCAGTAAAGCCGCCCAGAGGCCCCCAGATGAAGGGTTTTCCTAATTTCCATAAAAAGCCCGGTTCTCTGAAGCCGGAAATGGTAACCTGGTGGACGATATCAAAATTTTCTGTCTTGTCGAGCTCCTTGGCGTATGCGTACGCGCGCTTATGCCACTCCCGGTAGAACCAGTAGTAGCTGGGCGGCCAGATTTTGCGCAGGGTGCGATGCCGCTTTTTCGCGAAGAAATGAAAACTTATATTGGATACGGCATCCGGGTTTTCAGCGCTGAAGGTAAGGATTTTTTCCTTGAACTTCTCTTCCTCGACCAGCACATGAACATCGTGATGCTTGGCGATGTTGTATGCAAAATTCCATCCCATACCAGGCTCTGAGCCATACCCTGGATCGCAGGCGTAGCAGCACAGTAATACCTTCAAGCGTTTTTGGTTCGTCATTTGCACAGATTCTACCATTTAGATGAATCGGAGTCAAGAGTTGAGCAATTCTAACCAGGGCAAACGCATTTCGATGTCGGGATTTCTTATTGACTTACCTCTGTTTCGTTTTTTGCGCCGAATGCACTAAAGAGGATTTCCTCCAGGACTCGTGTATTCCATGCGGCTTGTTTTCTCATTCTTGCCAACGATTTT
>JAFYRS010000040.1 GCA_017546845.1 Akkermansia sp. | reverse complement strand
GTGAATTGATATGATGCAGACTCTCCTTTCCCGCCTAATCGGCAAACGAGCCAACCGATTATTCCTGGCCGCCGGCATTCTGTTAAGCTGCCTGGCTCTTTACAATCTGCTGCGCACGGCCATGTATGTGCATGAGTCGGTGGTGGTCACCGCCACCGTGACCGATGTGCGCGTGCAGCCCTTCGAATCCACCCTGCAGGCGCTCCGCCACGGCAATGTGGCCATGGGTGACACCCCGTCCTACCAGCCCATCGTGCGTTATACGGTTCCCAATGGCCTGGTTATCAGCCGCTTGATGACCGATTCAGATGATACCGACTACACCATAGGCGAACAGGTACAGGTCATCACCCCGGAACTCGACCCCAGCCAGGCGCACATTTACAAGTGGAAATTCATCTGGGGCTGGGAGTGCATGCAGCTGGGCAGCGGCATTCTGCTGCTTCTGCTCGGGCTTGTGCTGCGCGAACGCAAGGCCGTGCAGCCCGGTGCCGTCTCCCGCAAATCCGGCGCTAAAAAGAAGAGTTCCGGCAAAGCCGCCCCCCGCAAACGCAGCCCCCGCAAGAAGAAGCAAGGTTGATACAGCCCCGGCCATGGCGAAAATCCATTCCAGAATCCCAGAGCAGAATATGCAGCGCGGGGAACGCATGGTGTATGATGCCATGTCCACCCTCCCGGCAGACTGGGTGGTGTTCCACAGTTGCAAGGAAGATTACCTGGAGGAGGAACGATACATCCACTACGAGGCTGATTTCGTGGTGCTTATTCCGCAGAAAGGCATCGTGGTCATTGAAGTGAAGGACTGGCCGCAGGTGCGCCTGCACGAAGGCCGCTGGCAAAGCCGCAAGCACGGGAACAGCCAGTGGAAAACCCACACGCAGAGTCCGCTGGAGCAGGCCAATATCGCCCTGCAGAAAATCATGCGCAGCCTGGCCCGCTGCAGCTGCGTGCCGCAGAATCCCCACCGCTGGCCGGAACACCGCCACATGGCCATCCTGACCCAGGGTGTGCCAGATACAGAGGAAAACCACAACCTGCCCTTCGGTTCTCTGTATCTCTGTGGAGCCTCGCGCCTGGAGCAACTGCAAGATTACATCGAATCGCTCTTTGTTCTCAACCAGCCGGAGCGCATGTCGGCGCACCGCGTGCAGAAAATAACCGAGGCGCTGGCACCCAGTGTGCTCTTTCACATGAGTCTGGATAACTATCTTCAGGAAATGGACAGTACCACGGCCAACCTCCTGAACATTCTCCCCTCGCTCTACGAAAGCACTGGCGGCATCCGGGTAGAAGGCTGCGCCGGCAGCGGCAAAACCGTGATTGCCTGTGCCGAAGCCGCCCGCCAGGCCGCAGAGCTGCCCCGCGATGGACAGCACCGTATCCTCATGCTCTGCTTCAACCATGCCATGGCGCATGAGCTGATGCAGCACCCCCTGCTGCCCGAGCAGAGAGAGGTACTGGAAGTCAGCACCTTCCACGACTTCTGCATCCACAGCATTCTGGAGCCGTACGGCTTCGGCAATCTGGTCAACTACAATGGCTCAGGTGACCGACTGCCGGATGATGCGATGCAGCAAATCATCTCCCTGTTGCCGAAGATTTCCCAGTACGATGCCATTTTTGTGGATGAAGCCCAGGATTTCCGGGAAGTCTGGTGGCAGATTATCCAGGCATTACTGAAACCCGCCGGAAAACTCTACATCTTTGCAGACAAGCACCAGGATTTATACGAACGCTATGATCAGCTGCCGGAACTGGCTACAAGAGTACGCCTGAATGCAAACCTTCGCAATGCCCACCAGATTGCAGATTTCAGCCGCACCCTTTTACCAGCAGAGGCTCAGAACATGATGATTCTCCCCCTGAGCGGCGATGGCATCCACATCTCTGCGCCAGCTGATACTCCGGAAGAACGCGCCACGGAAGTTTCCCGCATCATCGCAGAATTACTCCGCAGCAAACCCGGTATCCAACCGCGCGATATTGTGGTGCTTTCTCCCTGGCGCACCGTGCACCCCCGCTGCAGCCTCAAGCATGTACCGGGACTTGCGCTTGCCCCGACAGATGAATTACCTGAACAGGCAGCGGAACGCCGCGATTCCTGTCGCACTCCCCATGCCAGGCAGATTTTTGCCTCCACAGTCAAATCATACAAGGGTCAGGAAGCCGCCTACATCATCGTGACCGATGTCATCGGCCTGGGAGAAAGCAAAGGCTTTGACATGAAAGAGCTCTACACCGCGTGCACACGCGCCCGCTACGGCCTTTTCATCGTACCCACCACAAGTGGTCACTCCCTCGTCTCATCCTTTATTTCCCCCGGCTCATGAGAATTTTCCTCACCCTCTGCTGCACCTTCTGCCTGTTCTCCTCCTGCCGCTACATGTCACAGGGGCCGTATAAGCACTACCGGCTCAGCAACGACGAGGCCGTCCCTGCCAGCAAGGTCGGAGGCGCTCCCTGGCGCAACAAACGCTGATAAAGCGGAATAACTCAATTCTGATTTTCCGTCACTTCAACCGTCGTTTCCACATGCGATGACGAAGCCGTCCTGAATGCCTGTCCGACACTCAAGACCATCATCGCATACACCAGCGCCATGAAAAAGGCACTTCCAAGGCTTTGCTTGAGCGAAAAACGCAGCATATAATAGCCAAGTACAAAAGGGACACCCAACACGAGAGCAACGAACAATAGAATACTCGCAAACGCCCACACAACGGGCAGAGACTCGCCTTCGTCCTGCATAGGCAGAACCAGCAGCAGCGGCACGCATACCGTCATGATGCAGGAAACAGGGATAAGAACCAAGGGAAGAGCCACCTTGCACCAGCGCTCCACCTTCGTGCCGATAGCAGCCAGCATGAAGCCCACCTGGTGAACAAACCAATACCATACCGCGTGTAAAAAACCGAACATGAGCAACACCCCGGCAACGAGACCAAGCACGAACTCCGGGTCATGGGCAAGCACAGGTGTCAACACCGCCATCATGGCCACATCCTATCACAGCCAACATCGGGAGACCAGCACAAAAATCAGGAGAAGCAACGAGGCCAACGCCCACGGAGATTTGGAAAAACCATTTTAGCTTGACCAACGGGCTCGTTCTGTTAGGATAGATAAAGTATGAAACTCTGTTCCATTCTTGCTCTGGCACTTTGTTCCTCTTTTCTGCTGACTGCACAGGATTTGCAGCAGCTGGCGGATTCACTGAACGTTCCACAGCCGACGGCAGCTGATAAAAAAATCAGGATACCCGGGATAAAGGGGATTGATGTGAAACTGCTCGGGGCCGATTATGAGCAGATTATCAACCGGAACGGCAACATCAACAAGCCTTTGACGGACACCTCGGTAAGAGTGAGTTTCGAAGTGAGCAAAGAGGGCAAATCGGCCATCAGCCGCGATTACGAAATAGTTATCCCCGGCAAATACGGCAGCCAGGCAAATGTGCAGACACCCTATGTGTTCCCGGCACTGCTGAACTGGAAAGGCAGCACGGGGGAACTGGAATGGCCGGAGCAGATTCTGGTGTATGGAAAATCATCTTTTATTCCGGAATTCATCCGCGAGCTCAAGGCTGTATTGCCCGTGAAGCGGGACGTGGTTCGCACAGATTCACCGGAAAAGGCCACCATTATTTTCGGGATGACAAAAGGCAGCGATGATGAATCCTACTCCCTGAAAATCGGTAAAAAGCAGGTTCAGATTTCCGCAGCAGGGCGCACCGGCCTCTACTGGGGGTCTCGAACAGTGCTTCAACTGGCTTCACAGCCCCGCGGCACCCTGCCCTGCGGTCAGGCATGGGATGCCCCGCGCTACAAGGTACGCGGTTTCATGCTGGATGTCGGGCGTCTCCCTATCCCGATGGATTACCTGAAGGATGTGGTGCGGCTCATGGCCTGGTATAAGATGAATGACCTGCAGCTGCACCTGAATGATAATTACATCTTCCACGAGCACTATGTGGATGCCGGCGAAGACCCGTTCAGGAAATCATACTCTGCCTTCCGTATGGAAAGCAATATCAAGGGCGCTGACGGCACACCGCTGACCGCGCAGGATTTGTTCTACACCAAGAGGCAGTTCCGCGAGCTGGTGCAATTTGCCAGGGAACGCGGGGTGAACATCGTGCCGGAATTCGATGCCCCCGGTCACGCGCTTTCCCTCACCCGTGTGCGGCCGGATTTAATCTACCAGGGTCCCATGAAGCACGAGAAGCGCCGCTGCGAAATGCTGGATGCCGCCAACCCGGAAACGCTGAGCTTTGTGGGCAAGGTGTGGGACGAATACCTGCAAGGGAAGAACCCGGCCTTTGAAGATTGCCCGGTGGTGCATGTCGGCTCCGATGAGTTCTTCGGAGCTGCAGAAGATTACCGCAAGTTTGCCGATGGGCTGCTGGCGCACATCCAGAGCCGCCAGCACACACCGCGCATCTGGGGCAGCCTGAAAGCCAAGCCCGGCAACACCCCGGTGCGAGCCAAAGGCGTGCAGATGAACCTGTGGAGCCGGGACTGGGCCAGCGCCTGGGATTCAGTCAAAGCCGGGTACGAGGTCATCACCACCTACGACCGTGACCTCTACGTCGTTCCCTTTGCCGGTTATTACCGGGCAGACCGCAACCTGAAGCACCTGTACGAGAAGTGGATTCCGAACCAATTCGGCAACGAAACACTGCCCGCCGGGCATCCTAAGCTGCTGGGCGCTACCTTTGCCGTGTGGAACGATGAAATTGACCGTCTGCACAAGGGATATGGGGCTTGCGACCTCTGGCACACCATCCGCAGCATGGTGGCCGTGCTTTCCCAGAAAATGTGGGGACAGCCCAAAGCCCCCTTGAACTACGAAGCATTCCAGGCCGCCAGAGAGCACCTGGGGCGCATCCCCTTCTGTGACCCGCTGCACCAGTTTGAGGCCAGCCCCTTCCGCCTGGAACCCGGGCTCACGCCCATACGCCTGCGGAAAGGCTCCATGGGACCCGGGTACCACCTGACCATGGAGATACTGATGCCAGAGCCCCCCGTACCGGGCGAAGAACAGGTGCTGCTGGGCTCCCGCCAGGGGCAGTTGCTCGCCGCAGGCAAGGACGGGCGCATCACCCTGCGCCGCAGCGACAGCATCGAGTTCGCCTACAACGCCAGGATTCCCGTGGGTAAGCGCACCAGGCTCGAACTCATCGGCCGCCTGGGCAAGACCGAATTGCTGATAGACGGCGTGAATGCCGGCGAGCCGGAGAACGTGCGTTTCCCGCTGCGCAAGGATGGCCGCATGAGCACCTTTGTGCTTCCGCTTGAATCGTTAGGCAGCTCGTTCAACGGAAAAATATTCAGCATGGAGGTGAAATAAGCCGATATTCATGCCTCTCTGTAAAGCAAGACAGGCTGCCGTTCCTCTTGGAAGGCAGCCTGTTTTATTCAAGGCGGAGAACATGGAAATCTGAATCAAATCTGAAACAGCCCCCCCTCATTACAGTCATAAATTACTTGTTATTGCGTGCATTCTGTGTAAGAATGAAGACGATACAACATCTTTCAACTTATAAACCACGATGAGATATTTACCTGTTGCAAGCCTGCTGTGGGCCGCCGGAGTTGCGGCTTTTGGTGCGCCAGAGCTCCCGAATTATGGCGTGGTCATGGAAGTCTGGAACAACGTGATGGGCGAGAAGGTCAAGGAGGTGAGTGATGTAAGTAACAGACGCCCGGCAGATTCCGTCTACGTCAAGGCGCGTATAGATGATTTTGCCCTGGGCAAGGACCACTTCGCAGCCCGCTACTCTGCCTGGCTCACCGCACCGGAAACCGGCGAATACACCCTTTACCTGGCTGCAGATGATTCAGCCGAACTGCTGCTGAGCCCCAGCGAGAAGAGCGAAGAGCTGAAAGTCATCTGCGAAGCGCCTTATTACATGCCGCGCCACCACTTCCACCGCGGCAGGAGCTCTGCCAAAGTATATCTGGAAAAGGGGCGCAAGTATGCCCTGGCCGTGCATTTCAAGGATGCCGTGAAAGATGACCACGTGGCGCTTGCCTGGGAAGGGCCGGGCATTCCGAAATCCATCATTGATACCGCCTGCCTCACCCCGCGCATGGGTGAGGGGCTGCAGAAAATCTGGCAACAGACCCTCATCCGCGTGGTGCGGGGCAAGGAACTCATTGCCGCCCTGCTCAGCCGCAACCCAGAAACTGTGCCCGGCTGGATTGAAACCCTCTCCAAGGACAATATGCCCGTGCTGCTGGAAGCGCTGCAGAGTATCCACAGCGACCTGCAGACCAAGGGTGATGCAGCCATGCGGAGCGGTCTGCGCCCCTTTGCCGCCGCGGCCCAGTGCATCCAGGCCTCAGCCAAATCCCCTGTATATAACCCCATAGCCCGCCAGCTGCTCTTCATGGAGGAATCCTGGCTGAAATCCCTCCCCCTGGAGGAACTGACCCGCCTGGGTGCTCACCGCCTTGCCGGCACACTCGGCACCATAGCCCCTGGGGCAAAGACCTGCAAATCCACGCAGTCCCTGAACTCTGCCGGTGATAAATGGCGTGAGGAATACGTATCCCTCGGTCTGTATGCCGCCCCTGGCAAGCCGGTTTCCGTGAGCATTCCCAAGGAACTGGCGGGCAGAGGGCTGGAGGTTCAGGTGGGGCACCACTTCCCGGAAAAGCACCTGCCGCTCATCAGCATGCCCGGTACTTCCCGCTGGTTCAAGCTCAACCAGGAAACCACCACTTTTGTGAGCCCGCACGGTGGCATCATGCTGCTCATGGTGCCCAAGGGAGTGGAGCTGAAGAATGCCCCGGTCTGCATCGACGGGGCATTGCAGGCACCGCGTTTCGTTCTGGGGAAGCACTCGGATGCCGACTGGAAGACGCTGCGCCAGGCCCCGGCCCCCTGGGGTGAGCTGGTGAGCGAGCACCTGGTGCTGCTGGTGCCGCGCGAGGTGCTGCAGACTCTTGATAACCCCACCGCGCTCATGACCTGGTGGAACGAGAACAACCGCGACCTCGAAGACTTCTACGCCTATTATCCCAAGGTGCCGTTCCGCATGCACTCCGGGCTTTATGCCGAGGAGGGGCTTTCCTACTGGCCGCTCCACTGGGATGTGCAGAATGTGCCCAACCTGCTGGATCTGGAAGCCATGAAAGCCACCAACTCCGCCCTCTTCCTGCATGAACACGGCCACCACTGCGATTTCTGGGAAATGGAACTTTCCTTCTGGGCAGAATCCACCACCAACTGGGGCGGCTACTACCTGAAGGCACGCGAAGGCCTGGCCTTTGACTGGAAGGATTCGCACGACCTGCACCTGCGCAACCTCTTTGACCCGGCAAACAAGAGCATGCAGGAAATCATGCAGGAAAAGTGGTACAAAATCAGCACCAAGGGTACGCACCACTGGTCATATCCCATCACCTCCATGATGATTGCCTATGCCGAGGACTTCGGCTGGTGCTGCGTGAAGGATGCCATCAAGCGCCTGCGCGACCAGAATGACCCGCTGTACAAGTGGGACTTCATTGATGCCAATGACCACGACCAGGCCAAGATTGACCGCTACCTCATTGCCCTCTCTGCCGCCGCCTGGCGCGATGTGCGCCCCTATTTTGCGCACTTCAAGATGTTCCCCTCCAGCGGCACGGCCGTTTTCATGGACAGCCTGAACCTGCCGAAGTGGGATATGACCTACTGGGTGCAGCCAAAGGAAACCAGCACCCCGAAAAACACACCCCTCGCCATCCCCTGCAGCGAGGCGGAACTCCTCAGCTTTGCCAAGGAATCCCGCATCCTCTGGAGACCCTCCACCGCCCAGGGTGGTAAGGTCGAATACCGCGACAAGGGAGAAGCGGTCTACACCCCTGCCCCCGGATTCAGCGGCGTGGATACCCTCACCTACGAGCTTGCCAACGAATACGGCCCCACGGTCAAGAAGACACTCAAGGTCAAGGTGGACTGAGGGGCATCTCTGCCAGGTGAACTCCGGGAAATACAGCAGCGCAACGGACAGGCAATGGTTGATTACGGACTGAAGGATAAAGTAGCCATCATCACAGGTGCAAACAATCCGCAGGGCATCGGCGCGGCATCGGCATGCGCCCTTGCCCGCGAAGGGGCCAGGGTAGTGCTGGTTTACAAGCGCCTGCCCAGAGCCTACGATGAATCCAGGGCAGACCGCAACGGCGCCGACCGCTATTTCAAGGCAAATGCCGGAAATGCCGCTGAGGTGGAACGCCGGCTCCGGGAAATGCAGGCCGACTACCTCGCGCTGGAAAGCGATATTTCCGATGAAGCTGCCGTCAGGGAAATCTACGCTGCCGTGCTCGCCCGATTCGGGCGCGTTGATATTCTGGTGAACAATGCGGCAGACTGCGATATGGAGGGTATCGACACCATAGAAAGCATCACACCCGGCGTCATCGATGACACCTTCGCCGTCAATGTCCGCGGCAGCATCCTGATGATAAGGGAAATGCTAAAGCACCGCGGCGACTACGGCCGCATCATCAACCTCTCCACCGATGCAGCCCAGAGCTTTCCCGGCCAGATTACCTACGGTGCCAGCAAAGCCACCCTGGAAGCACTCACCCGCAGCATTGCGCTCGAACTTGCCCCCTGCGGCATCACCGTGAACTGCGTAGCCCCCGGCCCCACCCAGACAGGCTGGATTGATGAAGAGCTGGAAAAAGCCGTCCTCCCCCTCATCCCCATGGGTCGACTGATTCAGCCGGAGGACATAGCCGACACCATACTCTTCCTGGCAAGCGCACAGGCCCGCATGCTCACCGGGCAGGTCATCAAAGTCTCCGGCGGCAAAGCGCTCTAAGGCGGGGCCGTCATGGCACAAGCCGGGATAGCCGCCGATTTTTTCATCGGCACACAGCGCCGCACATCCCCGGGCTAGCTGTTTCTTCAATCATTGCCCCACCCGGGCATCCGGCAGGTATTCACACTTGAACAGCCTTGCGGTACTTGCTACAATGAGCGAGGAACGAATCCGCAGCCATCATCGCGGGCTCTCCTGGCTATTCCCTGCTGTTTGTCGGCCGGGTCATCAGCCCTCCTCCCCTTGGTCACACAAAATGAACACTCCCGTCTTTTCCAACATCGTTTCCTCCAGCAATACAGACAAGAACGGAAACATGAAGCTGTTTTCCGCCGTGCAGTGGATGCAGGACTGCTCCGTCATCTCCTTCATGGAGGATACGGCCTTCTGTGCATGGCTTGCCGAGCACGGCGCCACTCCCGTGGTGAACTTCCGGCAGCTCGAGGTATTGCGCGTACCCGGGCTGCGGGAACGCCTTACCTGCGCATCATACGTTTATGACCTTCAGGGCGCCTTCGGCTACCGGAACACCGCCATCTATGATGCCCAGGGCAACCCGTGCTATATGAGCTGGAGCATCGCTGCCTTTGTGAATCTGGAAACCGGCCGGCTGAGCAGAATCCCCCGCGAGGTGCCGGGCACGCTGAACTTTCCCCCACGGCTGGAGATGACCTACGGCTCCCGCAAGATAGTGCTGCCGGAATCCCCGCTGCTGCCGCTTGAACCTTTCCGCGTGCGGCGGGACGACATTGACTACAACAACCACGTGAACAACGCCCAGTATATCCGCATGGCGCTGGAATGCCTGCCCGAGGATTTCCAGGTGGGCAGCCTGCGGGTTGATTACAGAAAACCAGTCATGCCGGGCAGCATCATCACCCCCGCCATCGCCTATGGCGCTGATACAGCCTATGTCGTGCTGGCGGTAGAGGGAACCGTGTGCAGCGTGGTCGAGTTCACCGCCCGCCGCTGAAGCCACGCAAAATCCACCGCTCCTTCCCGGCTTACCAGCCACACAGCCCGTGTAACGAATAAGGGAAGCCCGGGGATTGCATTCCCCGGGCTTCCTGATGAATGACAATCAATGCAGGGCGTATCAGTTACCGCGCACAGTGGTGGTGTAGGTGGTGACGATACCCAGGATGCTGTGAACTTTCTCATCCACGGAGGAGACAGTCGTGATGCCGCCGTTCTTCTTAGCGGCGTCAATGGAGGCATCTCCCTTGGCCCAAAGGCCAAGATAGGTGGTGGAGGTAGCAGTACCGACCTTGCTGGCACCGGTGGTGCAGGTAGCCGTCACAGGCAGAGTAGTGTCCGTGTAGACAAGGCCGACCACGGGAGCACCGCAGCTGCTGAGAACAAAGGCGGATACTGTGAGAACAACAGAAACGAATACTTTTTTCATAATTGAATGAAGTAATTTTTTGATTGTTTACCAACCGGGGAAATCGCATCGGAATCCTCCCGGGGAGAAACTCCCGATGCCTCTAACATATTTTTGGAAGCGAAGCAAGAAAAAGCAGCCGTTCTGACAGGGAACAGCTGCTTTTTGAGACTCATGTCGGGCCTTGGCTTAACGATACCCGCCTTTTCCGGGGAGCACGAAGACCGCCCGAAGGGGACTCGAAGAAGCCGGAGCATTTACTGCACGCCCCGGGTCTGGCGAATCTCCTGCGTCAGCTTCATGGCGCAGAAATCCGGGCCGCACATGGAGCAGAAATGCGCTTTCTTGGCATTGGCATGCGGCAGGGTGAGGTCGTGGTAGGCGCGGGCCCTGTGCGGGTCGAGCGAAAGGTTGAACTGGTCTTCCCAGCGGAACTCAAAGCGGGCCTTGGCCAGCGCGTTGTCGCGGAGCTGTGCACCGGGATGCCCCTTGGCCAGGTCGGCAGCGTGGGCAGCCAGCTTATACGTAACCACGCCTTCGCGCACATCTTCGCGGTCAGGCAGGCCGAGGTGTTCCTTGCGGGTGACATAGCACAGCATGGCACACCCCCGCTGGGCAATGAGAGCCCCGCCCAGAGCCCCGGTGATATGGTCATAGCCGGGGGCAATATCCGTAGCCAGCGGCCCGAGGGTGTAAAACGGGGCTTCGTAGCACCACTCCAGCTGTTTCCGCATATTCTCCGGCACCAGGTGCAGCGGCACGTGCCCGGGGCCTTCATTCATGACCTGCACCCCTTTGGCCCAGGCGGCGCGGGTCAGTTCCCCCTGCACTTCCAGCTCAGCCAGCTGGGCAAAGTCATTGGCATCGGCAATGGAGCCGGGGCGCAGGCCGTCGCCAATGGAAATCGCCACATCATAGGTTGCCAGGATATCGCATATCTCATCCCAGTGGCATTAGAGGAAATTCTCCTGCTGGTGAATCAGCATCCATTTGGCAATGATGGAGCCACCGCGGGAGACAATTCCCGTGGCCCGGCGGGCGGTGTGCGGCACAAAACGCTGCAGCAGCGCGGCATGAATCGTCACGTAATCCACCCCCTGGCGCGCCTGCTCGGTGAGCGTATCACGGAAAATCGGCCAGCTGAGGAATTCCACCTTGCCGCCGCATTTCTCAAGGCTCTGGTATATGGGCACCGTGCCGATGGGAACCGGGCTGTTGCGCAGAATCCACTCGCGCGTCTTGTGAATATCCTTGCCAGTGGAAAGGTCCATCACGGTATCTGCCCCCCAGTGAATAGCCCAGCGCAGTTTTTCCACCTCCTGCTCAATGCCCGAGGAAATGGCTGAATTACCGATATTGGCGTTGATTTTGCAGAGGAAATTCCGCCCGATAATCATGGGCTCTGCCTCCGGGTGGTTGATATTGGCAGGAATGAGCGCCCGGCCAGCTGCAATTTCACCGCGCACAAATTCAGGCGTGAAGAAAGCCGGCATGTGCCCCCCGCGGTGGGTTTCGGCAGGATGCTGGTAATGGATATCCGCACGCCGCACCAGCGATTCGGGAGAGAAACCGGCCTGGGCCTCCAGCTCGCTGGGGCGCGGCATGCCGGTGCCCAGTTCATCCAGCAACTGCTGCGCGGCTTCGGGGCGGGTCCTGGCATTCGGGAACTCATCGTAGACCGCCTTGTAGGCCGCCTCGCGTCCCAGATTCTCACGGATGGCCACGTACTCCATCTCCGGGGTAATGATGCCGCGCAGCGCATACTCGCGCTGGGTGGGCGGATGCGCCAGGTCAGATGCGCAGAATTTCCCCTCACCATCCGTCCGGACATCGCCGCGGGCGCGGATCCAGGCCTCGCGCAGGCGCGGCAGGCCCTGCTCCGCATCACCATGGAACGCATCATCCCCCCCAGGGGCCGGAGCAGTCGTATATCCGCACCGGGGCGTTCGGCTCCGATGTCCCATCCGGGAACAAGGAGTCGGAAAGCGCCACCTCACGCATCCCCACCTGGATTTCCGGGTAAATACTGCCCGGCACATAAATACGGCGGGATCCCGGGTATTTCAACGCATCCGCATCCATAAGCCCGTTCAATCACTTAATTACCGGAAATAGATGCTCCCATCAGCTCGGCGGCTTTCTTACCACTCATCAGCATGCCGCCGAAAATCGGCCCCATGCGGAAGCTGCCACTCACCCCGTTCGCGGCCATGCCGGAAACAAAGAGGCCGGGGTAGATTTCCTTGGTGTTATCAATGGTGGAGCGCTCGCCCTCGGCGGCATCCATGCTCATTTCGCCCACTACACCGCCGGTGGGGGTATTAAGGCGCACCCCGTTCTTGCGGGCAACGGTCTTGGCAATCTCGCAGTCATGCCCCGTGCCGTCCAGCACGGTCTTGGAGATAATGGTCAGCGGGTCAACATGCAGGCCCTCGCGCAGCACGGGGGTCCAGTTCACCACCACGCCGCCCACGCGGCCCTGCTTGTACACCACATCCTCCACAGAATAGCAGTTGAAGATGACCGCCCCTGCCTGGGTAGCCTTGTAGAGAAGGCCTGCCGTCGCATGCACGGAATCAATAATGTATGTCCCCTCGCGGTACGGCTTGTAAACCAACCCAAGCTCGCGGACAATATCCATGGCCTCCTCCTGCACCACAATATCATTGAACATCATCGCCCCGCCCCACATGCCGCCGCCGGGTGAAAGCTTGCGGTCAAACAAGGCCACCTTGTGCCCGGCCTTAGCCAGATAATACGCCGCTACAATGCCGGAAGGGCCACCGCCCACAATGGCGGCATCCAGCACCAGATTGCTCTGCAATTTATTGAAATACGACTCGATAATTCCACTAGATACCAACGTTTCCATGATATTTTCAGGATAGTCATCCCACCTGTTATCTGCAAGTCACAACTCTGTCATCCCGGCCCGGATATCAGCATTTTTCCTTGTCGCCCCGTGAGCTTTGTGGCATGGTAGAACCATGAAGCAGATTCTCGCAGATTGCCGGCTCTACGGCATTGTCGATATGGGCTATACCACCCCGGAGCAGCTTGAAGCCCGCACCCATGCCCTGATAGACGGCGGCGTGCGCATCATCCAGCTGCGCGCCAAGGGGGTGGAGCAGGAGTGCGTCCGCGAATGGGCCATGGCCATGCAGAGCATCTGCCGCGAACGCCAGGCCATTTTTGTGCTGAATGACTACCCGGAAATGGCAGCCGGAATCGGTGCAGATGCCGTGCATGTAGGCCAGGATGGCGGGCCGCTGTCAGAAGTGCGCCGCATCGTCGGCCCCGGCGTCATCGTGGGCCGCTCCACCCACAGCCCGGAGCAGGCACTGGCAGCCCTCCGCGAAGGGGCAGACTACATCGGCTTCGGACCGCTCTTCCCTACCGGCACCAAACCCGGGCGGCCGTCCATCGGTCTGCAGGACATCGCCGCAGTGCAACAGGCCGTGGGCAGCATGCCCATGTTCTGCATCGGCGGCATCAACGGCAGCACCCTGCCCCAGGTTCTTTCTGCCGGCGCGCAGCGCGTGGTCATCGTCTCCTGGCTTCTGCAGCAGAGCGATATCGCCGCCGCTGCGCAAGGGGTTATCCAGACCATCGGAGCTCATTCTGCCACAGCATTTAAGACTGGTCAGAACAACTTGAAAATGATATAATGAGGGGGTCATGGGAGAGTACACACCACCCTTCAGCGTCAGCGCCAAAGTAATTCGCCAGGTGGCAGACATTTCAGCCCTGGTCGAACGCTATGCTATCCGTCTGGAAGCAGCGGACGGCTTGTTGCTGAGAAAAGCCAACCGCATCAAGACCATTCGCAGTTCTCTGGCAATTGAAGGTAATGAGCTGAGCGAAGACGAAGTCCGTACCCTGATGGATGGCAAAACGGTGATTGCCCCAAAACAGCAGTTACAGGAAGTTTTCAACGCTATCCGTACCTATGAGGAAAGCCCCGCATGGGACGCTTACCTGGTAGATGATATGCTGAAGGCACATGGCTGCATGATGCAGGGGCTCTGCCCGGAACCAGGCAGATTCCGCAAGAATGGCGTGGGTGTCTTTGCCGGGGATAAGCTTATCCACATGGCACCTCCGGCTCACCTGGTGTCCACACTCATGCACCAGTTATTTGACTGGCTGCAGCAGTCGGAAGACCACCTGCTCATCCGCAGCTGTGTCTTCCATTACGAGTTTGAATTCATTCATCCCTTCAGCGATGGCAACGGGCGCATCGGCAGGTTGTGGCAATCCCTTATCCTCGGCAAATTGCACCCGGTGTTCCCTCTCCTTCCCGTAGAGAACATGGTGCATTCCCAGCAGCAGGGATACTACGGGGCCATCGAGGAAAGCACGAGCCGTGGCAACTGCTCGCCTTTCATCGACTTCATGCTGGGAGAAATTCTCAACAGTCTTCAACAGGCTGCGGCTGCGCCTACGGTTATCCCCGCGCTATCTGAAACAGAACACTTTATTGCCGAATACTTGCGCCAGGCTCCCAGAGCATCTGCCCGAGAGATTGCAGAAAAAAGAGGCGTTTCTCTTCGTCAAATTGAAAAACTGCTGACCGAAATGAAGAAAAAAGGAATTCTTCTTCGCATCGGAGCGCGACGCAATGGAGAATGGAAAGTGCTTATCCCTGCCACTCAGGTCTGATTCCAGGTATAAAGTTCGGTATAAAGTTCGGTATAAAGTTCGGTATAAAGTTCGGTATAAAGTTCGGTATAAAGTTCGGTATAAAGTTTCCCGATTATAGGCTTATTGAGCTACCATGGCCGCAAGGGGAACGATATCCTCACTACGTTCGGACGAAATCCTGCCTGTCGGAAAGACGATATCCCTGACGGGACGATATCCTCGCTACGCTCGGACGGAGTCCGGACGGGGGCGGACACGGATTGCACTTGAAAACGCGCGTCTAATCTGCTAAAACGCAGGCAGCATGAGCAACGCAGGAATGCAGCAGGGCATGAGGCAGAGCATGGTGGCCACCGCCGCCATGCAGCAGTTCATGCGCGCGCTGCAGGCAACCAATATGGAACTGCGCACCCTGGCCACCCAGGCCATGGCTGCCAACCCGGCGCTGGAGGAACTCCCCCCGGCAGCGGAGGATGAGGACAACGCCGCACCCGATTACGCAGCAGCACAGCGCCATGACTACCTGCTCGACTCCCTCTCCGACGCACCGAGCCTTGCCGCCCACCTGGAGGAACAAGTGCGCCGCAGCGCCCTGCCTGCCAAAGTGGAAACAGCCGCACTGGAGCTGGTGCAGCACCTGGATGAACACGGCTATTTTACCGAAAGCCCGGAAGATATTGCCGCACTGCATGGCTGGAGCAAAAACACCCTGGCAAAAGCCCTCCAAGCCGTGCAGGACCTCGACCCCGCCGGAGTGGGAGCGGTAGATTTACGCGAAAGCCTGATGCTGCAACTGCGCCGCGAGGGCGAGGAGCAGACGCTGGCCATGCAGCTGCTGCTCGGGCAATGGAACGCACTGGTGCAGCACCGCTATGCCGATGCAGCCCGCGCCCTGGGCGAAAGTGAACTGGCCGTTGCCGGAGCCGCCCGCCGCATTGCCCAGCTGAACCCCGACCCCGGCAGCGCCTTTTCGCGTGAAAACACCAGCGTTATCACGCCAGATATACTCGTCACCCGCAAAGGGGATGAACTGGATGTAACCCTGACAGAAGCAAACATCCCCCGGCTCGGCATTTCTGCCGAATACCGCGACATGATGGCCGAACAGGCCGACAAGCCGGAGGTGCGGCGCTATCTCTCCCGCTGTTTCAGCGAGGGGCGCGAGCTCATCAAGGCCATTGCCCAGCGGCAGCAGACCATTCTGCAGGTGGCACAGGCCATTGTCCGGCACCAGCGTCCTTTTTTCCTGCGGGGGACAGCAGCCCTGGTGCCGCTGAAAATGGAGCAGATTGCCGGTGATACCGGGCTGCACATCTCCACCGTCTCCCGCGCGGTGAATGGCAAATTCCTGCAATGCAGCCACGGCACCTACGAACTGCGCCACTTCTTCACCACCGCGCTGGATGGGCTCGCCCCGGAGGCGGTTCAGGCGCGCCTGCGCGCCCTGATTGAAGAAGAAGACCCGCGCCGCCCGCTCTCTGATGCCCGGCTGGAGCAACTGCTCGCCGCCGAGGGCATCACCATTGCCCGCCGCACCATCGCCAAATACCGGGATGCGCTCCGCATCCTCCCTGCCAGCCAGCGCCGCCGTTAATCTCCCGCCCATCTCTCCCGCGCTCACAGGCGCGGGTTTTCACTCAGGCAAAGCCTGTTTTCACCTTTCACTCACGCGCAGCGTGTTTTCACTTGTCTATCATCCGCCCGGAGGGGGCGGAGTGAATTTCGCCTGGCGGCGAGAGAATTTCTGCTTCGCAGAGAGAAGTTCCACTGGAGTGGAGAGAATTTCGCAGACGGCGTCTGCGAGAGGAAAGGAAACACACCGGAGAGCTTGCTCTCCGGTGTGCGGTTGATGGCAGAGGCAAAAAATGACTTTAAGCGCCACCGGCGTTGGCGATGGTTTCCATGCCCTTGGGCAGGAAGTTCTTGAAGCGGGCCTTGTCGATGGCTTTCATGTAGGCTTCCTCGGGGGTGACCATGCCTTGCTGGAGTTTCTGCCAGATGGCGTCATCCATGAACTGCATGCCCATGGCCTTGCCGCCCACGATGACGTCGGCCAGTTTCTGGGTGGCGCCTTCGCGGATGATGGCGCTCACTGCCGGGGTGGCAAAGAGGATTTCGTTCACGGCCACGCGGCCGGGCTTGTCGCAGCGCTTCATGAGCAGCTGGGCCACCACGCCGCGGAGCGAACCGGCCAGCATGGTGCGGGCCTGGGACTGCTGCTCAGCCGGGAACACGTCGATGATACGGTCCACAGTCTTGCGGGCGTTGTTGGTGTGCAGCGTGCCGAACACGAGCAGGCCGGTTTCGGCTGCGGTAAGCGCCAGCGAGATGGTCTCGAGGTCGCGCATTTCACCCACGAGCACGATGTCGGTATCCTCGCGCAGAGAAGCACGCAGACCATCAGCGAAAGAGGGGCAGTTGTTGGGCACTTCGCGCTGGGTGATGATGCTCTTCTTGCTGGGATGCACGAATTCGATGGGTTCTTCCACCGTGATGATATGGCGGGAGAAGTTGGTGTTGATGTAGTCGATAAGTGCAGCCAGGGTGGTGGATTTACCGGAACCGGTGGGGCCGGTGACCAGCACCAGGCCGGAGCGCATTTCGCCGAAACGCTTGATCTGCTCCGGCACGTTAAGCTGCTCCAGGGTCAGGATCTTGGTGGGAATGAGACGGAACACGCAGCAATACCCGCGCTGCTGCTTCATGTAGTTGCAGCGGAAACGGGATTTCTCGTTCATCTCATACGCGAAGTCCGCATCGCCAATCTCGCAGAACTCTTTCCAGAGTTTGGGCGGGCAGATGGGTTCCATGAGCTCAATCATCTCCTCGTGGGTGAGCGGTGCTTCACGGATGGCGGTCACATCGCCATGCACGCGCACCTTCGGGGGTTCACCCTCGGAGAGGTGAAGGTCTGAACCGCCCTGGTCTACCAGAGCCTGGAAAAATTCATCAATCTTGTTATTCATTTCAGGGAAAGACGGGTTAGGGATTTATTCTTTTCAGGCTTGTGCAGGGGCGGCGGGCTCGGGGTTTTCCTTGAGGAATTTCTCCATCATCACCTGGTCGGTGGCGCGGCCACGGCATTCTTCTGCAGAGATGATGCCATCCTTGTACAACTGCTGCAGGGAGTCATCCATCAGGCGCATACCCAGGTTCTTGCCGGTCTGAATCAGGCCGGGAATCATGAAGGTCTTGCCTTCGCGGATACAGTTGGCCACGGCGGCATTGTTGACCAGCAGTTCCAGCGCCATCACGCGGCCCTTGCCATCCTTGCGGGGCACAAGCTGCTGGGAGAACACACCACGCAGCGATTCAGACACCATCACGCGGATGTGGTCCTGTTCCTCCACGGGGAATGCATCCAGAATACGGTCAATGGTGCGGGCGGCAGAGCCGGTGTGCAGCGTGCCGAGCACCAGGTGGCCCGTTTCTGCGGCGGAGAGGGCCAGCGAGATGGTCTCCAGGTTGCGCATTTCACCCACCATGATGACATCCGGGTCTTCGCGCAGGGCGGCGCGCAGGGCGCGGGCAAAGGATTCGGTGTGGGAGTGCACCTCGCGCTGGTTCACATGGCAGCCCTTGCATTCAAACACCGTTTCGATGGGGTCTTCCATGGTGATGATGTGGTCGTGGCGGTCACTGTTGATGAAGTCGATGATGGAGGCCAGCGTGGTGGATTTACCCGAACCCACGGCGCCCGTCACCAGGATAAGGCCGTTGGTGAAGCGGGTGAGCGGTTCCACATATTCGGTGGGCAGGTTGATTTCCTTCATCGAGAACACGCGGCTGTTGATAATGCGGTAGCAGATATCATAGCCCAGACGCTGAGACACAACAGAGGCGCGGTAACGCCCGCGGTCATTCTGGTAGGCAAAGTCCACGTCGCCGATTTCCTTGAGGCGCGCCCATTCCTTTTCACCTAGGAAGCTGTCCACCAGCGCGTGGCAGTCTTCCTTGGTAAAGGCGGGAGCCCCTTCCCACATGGGCTGCAGCGTGCCGAAACGGCGCCACGAGGGAGGCACGGCAGACGGCAGATGGATATCGGAGCACTTGGCATCAATACCCTGCTGCAGGTAGTCATCCACATGCAGCGTCACCAGAATCACCAGGGGGCCTTCTGCCTGCGCATAGATATAGGCATGATACTTGCCGCACGGGCCGTCGGCAATGAAATCAACAACCCCTTTCTCGGCCAATTCAGCGCGCTGCTCCGGGGTGGTGCAGCTTTCCACCAGCTTATTGGTATCATCGGCAGTCAGTACTCCGGCGGTCTCTGCCACAGGTTCATACGCACCAGCCTTCATCCAGTACGGCTGAAGCCCCGGCCCCAGATACATGGTGGGGCTGTAGATGGTTTTACCCAGCTTCAGGTACTCGCCAACATTATCATAGATGTAAGTAGAATCACTCATGACGGTTTGACACCTACTCTACCACCTTTCCCGGGGCATGGCGAGCATAAATGTTGGCTGCTTATCAGAATTCACGTGTGTCCCAACGTTTCATTAGGACTGCTTTCAAATTCTTGTAGCACAGCTAATTGACAATACGCTGCTAAATTGTTTAGCGGCGAGCGTCCTGTCACGGCGTAGCTTTAGCGAAGGCGGAAGCGAGCGGAATTCATAGCCC
>JAFYRS010000039.1 GCA_017546845.1 Akkermansia sp. | reverse complement strand
TTCGGCGAGCGCCGCTCCTTTGGTGACCGTGACCGCAAACCCTTCGGCGAGCGCCGTTCCTTCGGTGACCGCGACAGCAAGCCCTTCGGCGAGCGCCGCTCCTTCGGTGACCGCGACAGCAAGCCCTTCGGCGAGCGCCGCTCCTTCGGTGACCGCGACCGCAAGCCCTTCGGCGAACGCCGTTCCTTCGATGGCGAACGCAAGAGCTTCGGTGACCGCAAACCGTCTTTTGGTGGCCGCAAGCCGTTCAACCGCAACGGTGGAGGCCGCAAGTTCGGCGGATTCCGCCGCGGCGAGTAAGCCATATTCCCTCACCACCGGTGCTGATTTTACCAGGTCAGCACCGGTTTTTCATTCAACGCAAAAGCCCAGCCCTCTGTCTCCCATATCATACCCACCATGAAACACACCTGGATTCTCGCAGCCCTGCTTGCCCTGCCCCTGCTGGCAGCAGACAATCTTTCCTGCGCCGATGAACGCATGGAAAACAGCGTAGCACAGCTCAAAACCGAGGCTGAGAAAGGAGACGCCTATTCCCAGCGCCAGCTCTACCTGCGCTATGCGCTCAAAGGGCACAGCGTACAGGCTGCCGCCTGGGCCGATAAGCTCATTGCCAATCTCACCGAAAAAGGCAACGCCGGCGACCAGAAAGCCATGTGGATGCTCGCGCGCCTGTTCATGACCGGAGATGAGGTCATCCCCGCCGATGCGCAGCGCAGCATCGACTGGTACAACCGCCTCTCTGCGGCGGGCGAACCCTCCGCCGCCTACATCCTCGGCGACCTGTACACCAGGCAAAACAGCCCTGAGGCCGCCCGCTCTGCCTACGCCAAAGCCTATGCGGCCTACTCCACGATGGCAGCCGGTGGGGATAACGAAGCCCTCTACTGGCAGGGGTTCATGGAACTCAACGCCCTGGGCTGCCCCCAGAACACTGCCGCAGGCATAGCCAATCTGGAAAAAGCCGCCGCCGCAGGCATCCTGCCCGCCGCCTACCAGCTGTTCAAGGTCTACACCAAGGGGCTTGGCACCGCCGCAGATGAAGCCAGGGCCCTCACCTACGCCGAACAGCTGGCCACCCAGGGCAAGGACGCCCAGATGGCCTATGTGGCGGCAGATGCCTACCTGAAAGGCAAAGGCATTCCCAAAGATGAAGCCAAAGGCCAGCAATACCTGGCCCAGGCCGTGGCAGCCCAGGTGCCGGCCGCCCTTTACCACCACGCCTGGCTGCTGCAGGAGGCTGGCAAGCAGGAGGAAGCGCTGTCTGCCTACCGCGCTGCTGCCCAGCAGGGACACGCTGATGCCGCCGTAAAAGCCGGCTCCATGCTCATTTTCGGCGAGGGGGTGGAAGCAGACCCGGCTGAAGGGCTCAAGATTCTGCAATATGCCGATTCCGTGCTCGAGAGCCCCTTTGCTCCCTATGAACTGGGACGTTACTATGACAGCGTGGGCGAAGGTGCCCTGGCAGATGAATACTACATCACCGCCAGCAACCGCGGCTACCCCGCCGCCATGGCGCGCCGCGGTCTGCTGCATCTTGACCCCACCTCCTCCCTCACCTGGAATCCCACCGCAACCTACCATTGGTGGAAACTCGGAGCCGATGCCGGAGACGAGACCTGCACGCTCTACCTGCGCCTGTATCTCTATGTGTTCACCCCCCTCCTCCTCATTCTTATCTTCGGCTTGCCGCTCTATTTTGTGCATCAGCTGGTGAAACGCCGCCAGCAGAACTGACCCCATGGCCGCCCCCATCAGCAGAGGAGCAAAGATAAAGCGAGGGCTGCGCATCCTGTGGCTTGCGCTGGTGGCAGGATTGCCCCTGTACTACCTGATGCCTGACCGAGACTGGAATTACGAAGACTGGGGAGCACCTGAGCAAATCATCATCAGCCGCATGCGCTGGGACAATCCATGGCGTCAGGATGAGGGTGTTTACTCCCGCATTTTCATCGCCCGCCCTGCAGCTGCCCATAAAGTGCATTTTCGTGAATTCTCGGCAGAAAGTGGGGTTGCAAAGCGCATGCACGACCTGCTTTTGCAATACGGTCTGCCCGGGCCCTACCACTATGGGGATTACTTCGGGCACGGCTGGGTAGATGTGGTGGAATGCAGCAATGGGCTTCTGCTGGTGGCTGATTACAGCCGCAATAAAGGCGGGCTTTTTTCCTCGCGCATGTCGTGGGATACCGTCATGGCACATTACCCCCTGCACTTCCGCATCATGTACTGCTGGGCCTCGCTGGGACTGTTGCTGCTCCTGCTTACTCCGTTTCTGGCAATTCCCGCTGCAGTGTGTTACCTCATCTTCCGCGTGATACGCGCATTCTGGCGTATCCGATAATTTTGCGGTACGATAAATTAGACTTTATCGGCGAGCGCAGCGAGCGGAAATTAGAGAATTGGGGACGGCAGCCTTTAGCGCGGGGTGGAGCGACGAAGTCGCGGAACCCCGGGTTAAACAATAAAACAACCGGAACCCCGAACGCAGTGAGTGGGTGGCAGCCTGCCACGGCGCAGGGCGAGAGCCCGGAGACGGGAAAGCTAAGCATCAACATAAAGCATCGTTTTCTGCCACCCGTTATCACGGGTTTGGTTTGTTTTTTTGTTGGAGCAGGCGCTGCGCGTGCTGACGCACTCTTGCACCTGCCTAACATCTGTCGCCCACTGCCGTGGGCTATGAATTCCGCTCGCTACGCTCGCCGAATTTACAAAAACTTCAAATTTAAGCTTGACCATACTCTAGATTTACTGTATGTTCCGGGTAGAGCCTACTCTAGCATTTGTAGGCAAACACACACAAACCAATAGAAATACGACTTATGAAGAACCTCCTGATGACCGCTTTTGTGGGTCTTTGCGCACTGGTAAGCCAGGCCACCGCCAACATCACCGGCTACTGGACCACCATTGATGACGAGACCAAGGAAGCCAAGAGCGTAGTGCAGATTTACGAATACCAGGGCAAGTACTACGGCCGCGTGGTAGAGCTGCTGCAGAAACCGGGAGCCAAGGCCAAGATCAAGGGTAGTCCCGCCGTGAAGGGCCTGACCATCATCTGGAATCTGGAAAAGGACGGCGACAGCTACAGCGGCGGCAAGATTCTTGACCCCACCAAGGGCAGTGTCTACGGCTGCGAAATCTGGCGCGAGGGCAAGAACCTCATTGTCCGCGGCAAGATTGCCTTCCTGGGCCGCAACCAGACCTGGCTGCCCAACACCACCTTCAAGGGCGACGGCACGGCCCCTGCCCCGAAAATTCCTGCTCTGTAACAAGAGCAAGACAACAAGAGAGACGAACAACGAAAGCGCATCCGGCAACGGGTGCGCTTTCAAGTTATCTCACAAAGCCAGCTCGTACATGTGGAAGAGCTGCCAGTCCACCTCCGGGTAAAAGAGCTCAATCTCGCAGCATTTATAAAAGCCCAGCTGCAGGTAAACCTTCTCTGCCGGTTTATTGAGGTCAATCAGATCAAGCCGCAAAGCCTTCTCTCCAGCCAGGCGTGCGAGGGCAATGACAAAGCGCATCATGGCAGAACCGAGGCCAATACCGCGGTGGCGCATCGAAACCCCGAACGCATGCACAATGGAATATTCCCCTTCAGCCGCCTCCACCTTCCAGGGCACGGAATAATACCCCTCATTGGCCGCATGGTTCACAATCAGCGCGCCTGCCACCTCATTCCCGCACCCGGCAAGCCAGAGCTCACCGCCCGCCAGCGCACTGCGGAGATACGCATCGGAAGGGTGACCTTCCTTATCCCACATCGGGTGGTGGGGTAAGTGCTCCATATCATCAATAAGCTGATGATAAAACGCCCGCACCGCTGCAAAATCGGCAGGCGTTCCCAGGCGCATCTGGTATCCGGCTGGCAGCATCATCAATCAAGCATCAGAACAATGGAAGCCACCATACCGCAAATGAACACACAACTGCAAAGCAGCATGAACAGAGGACGCGCCAGAACAGACCACACGCTGCGCTCCATACCGGCATCCGGACGCTCATCCGAATACACCGGAGGCCGCCGCGCCTGCATGGCTTCTTCCTCCGTAGCGAAGGTCTCCTCACCCATGATGTCGAGCACCTCGCCATGAGCCCCGCTGTACGAGAACACCGGCAGGTAATACGCTTCCCCATTCATCTTGTGACGCATCAGTACAGAAGTGGCATGCAGCCCCTCATGACGCATGCGGAAGCGCTTTCTGGCCATACGCACACAGCGAAGGAACAACCCGAGCCCCATGGCAAAACACACATAGACCAGCAACAGGGGCAGATAATCCAAAGCCTTGCTCAATACCGTAGCAGCCAATAACATCATGTTGCCATTATAGGCGAACAGCCCCCGCAGGTCAAGAACTCAAGCTGCAGATTTGCGAGAAATTGCCCACACGCCCGCTGCAATCAGCGCTACAGCCGCCACTTTCTGCCAGGTGAGCGCATCCACCCCCAGCATAATGCCCACCACCGCAGCAATGACGGGCTGAATATAATTATACGCCGTCACCGTGGGCGGTTCCAGATACCGCTGCCCCACAATCATGAGGAGATAACTGACAAACGAACCGAAAAACACGACATAGAGCGTGCCCAGAATCTCCGGCATTCCGAGCTGCTGCCAGGGCAGCGCGCAGACCTCCGGCAGCCAGAACGGAGCCGTAAGCACAGCAGATATCAGGAACAACCACCGCATGAGCACCAGCGGATGGTATTTCTGAATCACCCCGCTGAAAAACACAAAATAAAAAGAAACCGAGAACTGGGAGAAAAGGCAGATGGCATCCCCGAGCGGATTCCCCGCACGGCCGCCCTGCACCTGCGACCCCAGAATCAGAATCAACGCCCCGGTGGC
Source organism: Akkermansia sp. (assembly GCA_017546845.1). Lineage (GTDB taxonomy): Bacteria > Verrucomicrobiota > Verrucomicrobiia > Verrucomicrobiales > Akkermansiaceae > Akkermansia. The sequence goes on along the minus strand of JAFYRS010000039.1, from coordinate 2,230 downwards.
AGCAATCGCCAGGCCGGCAACCCGCCGCAGGGTAACGGCAGCGTGCAGAAAAATGGCCGACAGCACAAAGGTGAACACCGGAGTGCTGGTGGTAATCACGCAGGCATTGGTAGGCGAAGTGTACTGCACCCCCAGCACATAACAGAACTGGTTGATACCCATGCCGCAAAGCGACATGATGATGAGGTGTTTCCAATCTCCCCGCTCAATGCGCTGCCGGGGCACCGCCAGCGATGCCAGCCAGAACAGCACCGCGGCCCCGCACAGGCGGAAACACGCCATGCTCACGCCGGAGACAAGCCCACCCGCCATGGCCCATTTGCACAGCGGGCTCATGAGACCGAAGCATACGAATGCCCCCAGCGTAATCAGATGCGCCCGTCCCTGGGAAATGATTGCGGCCATCAGTTTCCGGCATCTCTCGCACTCCTCCGTCCTTTACTGCTTGAGCAGAACGAACGTTCCTTTCTGGATTTCCTTGCCCAGCAGAGCGGCCGAGGGGGTGGGTTCCACGCGGTATGTGCCCTTGTACTCACCATCCTTCATCTTACCCGTCCAGGTAATATTCACAAAAGTCTGCGTATCACCCTCGGAACGAATGGTCACATCCTTGCCATTCACATAGCCCACCAGCTTGCCGCTGCCATACAAATCATCCTGCAGCACCAGAACCCCCTCCAGCTTATCGCCGTCCTGCTTGATACTCATCTTGAGCCCGGACTTGCTGCCACCAATCGTATCATTGCAGCATTCCCCCAGCCACACACCTTCCATGGAATCAGAACAGGACGAAAGAACACATGCTGCGGTCACCACACAAATAGATTTGAAAAGAGAGTTCATAGTAAGTACGCCCACCATTCTACACCCATGGCATTGAATAGCAAGAAAAAGTTACGCTCGCACGGCATCGCATCAGTAAATGCGCGGGAGACGCGGCCCGAGACCCGTGAAAATTTCCCAGACAATGGTACCAGCTTTCTCCGCAACCTCTGTCACCGGGATATGCGAGCCGAACAGCTCCACCTCATCGCCGGATTGCACCCCGCCGGGCACATCCGTCACATCGGCCATAATCTGATCCATGGTCACACGCCCCAGCATCGGGCAATAACAACCGTTGATATAAACGCGGGCACCCTTGTTGGAAATCTGGCGGTTCCAGCCATCTGCATAACCAATACCGATAGTGGCCACACGCGTGGGGCGCTGCGTCATGTGCGTACGCCCGTAGGATACACCGTGCCCGGCGGGCAGCTCCCGCACCAGAGTCACACGCGCATGCAGGCTCAGCGTTGATCTCAGCACGCCGTCATAGATGGACGCCATGGGCGCCACGCCATACAACAACAAGCCAGGGCGCGCCAGATTAGCCACCGGCACCTCATAGCCCAGCTCCCCTGCACTGGCGGCAATATGCCGGTAGCGCAGGGGAAAATGCTGCTGCAGCATAGCGGCACAATCCGTGAACAGGCCAATTTCATCCTGCGTAAACGGCACATCCTCATCTGCCGAGGGGAAGTGTGACATGATACCCTCTATGCGCAGATTCGGCATAGACTTCAATGCAGTAGCCGCCTCACCCAGCTGCCCGGGTAGAAAGCCCTCGCGCCCCATGCCGGTATCCACAGCCACGTGCAACGCAAATTCCTTATTCAGCACCGCTGCCAGACTTTGAAAATGCCGGGCTTCATCCAGGCTGGAAACCGTGCAGCACCAGTTATTCTGCACAATCTCCTCGCGTTCCATCGGGAAAGTCGGACCAAGGATGAACGGAGTCGTGCGAACACCGGCATTCTGCAAACGGCGGGCCTCGCCCACATTCGCCACACCAAAGAACGAAATACCGTGACTATCCAGCCGACGGGCCACAGGCTCCAGGCCATGGCCGTACGCTCCGGCCTTGACCACCGGCATCAGCTCCGTATCCGGCAATGCCTGGCGGGCAATATCCAGATTATGGGCAATGGCCTCAAGGTTGACACAGGCCCACGCGCGCGCTGCACTCTCACTGCTCATAGCCCGACTCTACCACCAAGCAGATACCATGTCAACCGTCATTTACAGTTATTCTTCAGCCCTTGGTGAACAGGGCAAACGCATTTGAGTAGTGTCATACACACTCGAGATTCGGGTTTCTGAAATTTGCTCTGAATTTACACTGAAAGGATTATTGTAAAAATCTAGATTTCTTGCAGTTATAGCATTATTATGCTATACTGAGCGGATG
>JAFYRS010000038.1 GCA_017546845.1 Akkermansia sp. | reverse complement strand
TTGGCGTCGGCCAGAATCTGGTTGGCGAGGTCGAGCTTGTCGGCTTCAATCTTGGAGTTGCCTACGTCGTAGCCCTGGGCAGCCAGGAAGGTGTTGGCCATGGCGCCGCCGATGATGAAGGTCTGGCTCTTTTCCATGAGCTTGGAGAGCACCTGAATCTTGTCGGACACCTTGGCGCCGCCCATGATGACGACGAAGGGCTGCTCGGGGGCGCTCAGCTTGCCCTCGAGGTACTCGAGCTCGCGCTCGATGAGGAAGCCCATGGCGGACTTCTCGGCGAAGTGGGTCACACCCTCGGTGGAGGCGTGGGCGCGGTGGGCAGAGCCGAAAGCGTCGTTCACATACAGGGTGGCATCACCCAGCAGAGCCTTGGCGAACTCGGGGTCGTTCTTCTTTTCCTTCTTGTCGAAACGCACGTTGTCGAGCAGCATCACATCGCCATCCTGCAGGGCCTTGCGGGCGGCGGTAGCGGCTTCACCGATGGTTTCGGGAACGAAGGCAACGGGCTTGCCCAGGTGGCCAGCGAGGCATTCGGCGGCAGCGGCCAGGGAGAACTCAGCCTGGTAGCCAGTGCCCTCGGGGCGGCCCAGGTGGGAGCAGAGAACGAGGCGGGCGCCGTTCTCGAGCAGGTACTTGATGGTGGGCAGAGCGGCCACGATGCGGGCATCGTTGGTAATCTTGCCGTCCTTCATGGGCACGTTGAAGTCAACGCGCATGAGCACTTCCTTGCCGGCGACGTCGAGGTCGCGTACAGTGAGTTTAGCCATAGTTACTATTTATATTATGTGGTTGAAGTTTTCTGGATAATTGCAGTCAGCAATCGTTCCGTGCGGCGTATTTTAGCGTAAATTGCCCGATTTTCAAGGCTAAATGCGCGCAGTGTGCTGAAAAATAAGGAAATTAGCTTGCCAAAGTTCAGTGTTGTGGTAGAGTTATGAAATATTATGGGTGGTAAGTACCGTAAGAATAAGAATGTGGAGATGACACTGCGGCGGCGTTCCCGCCCGCAGCAGCGCGTGGCACGGCGTATGACCGTGGCGGGTGCATGGTGTGTGCTGTCTGTGGTGGTGGCGGCGCTGCCGCTGGCTTCGTGGGTGCGGCTCTGGCAGGCAGGGGAACAGGTGAACTGGGTTCCGGCGCTGCTGGGTACGGCGTTTATGCTGCTGGTGAGCCTGCTGTGCATGCGCGCGGCGTACCGGCGGCTGCACAGTCCGCGTTGATGCGGGCCGCGGCGGCAGAATTTCTAAAATGTTTCGAATGGCGCATGGGGGCGTTAGTATCAGCCCTGCATGCGCAGGATTGTACGGCAGGCTGGAACGGCTCTGAAAGGGGGCTTTGAGACGCTCTGGAATTATCTGGGGAGTCTGGCGGCGGTGAGCTTGTTTGCGGCAGTGCTGGGGCTGGGGATTTTCCATGCCGTGGTGCAGGATGCTGAGCCGCGTACCTGTTGCTTTGCGGGGGTGCGCAACAAGTCCGGCGCGGTGCCGCCGGAAGGATTGGTGCCCCTGGGGCAGGGGTCGGCTGCGGGTGTGCCGCATGTGCGCATGGAATACGGGGCGGATGGCTTGCTGCAGCGCATGCGCTATGTAAATGGTGAGGGATATTCGGCCCCGCTGCCGGGCAGCCAGGTGGCAGAGCAGCGCTTGTGCTACAGCGACGGGGCCGCGCCGCGCCTGGTGAGCAAGGAGAACCGCGGGGTGACCGGGCGCCTGGCGACCGATGCGCAGGGGGTGGCGGTGAGCGAGTTTGAGTACGATGCTGCCGGGCGGCTCGTAGGCACGCGTTTCCTGGATGCCGCGCGGCAGCTGGTACAGCCGCATTTCCCTGGCTATGCGGAGTCCCGGGTGGTGTATGATGCGCAGGGCAGGCCGCTGGAGCTGCGGTATCTGGGGGCAGATGGCCGGGAGGTGCTGAATGCTGCGGGGGAGCAGCGGGTTACGTTTGAGTATGGCGAAGACGGGAGCACCACCCGGCGCAACTGGGTGGATGGCAAACTGGCGGACAATACCCACGGCGTGGCTGTGGAGGTGCTGGAGCCCTGCGAGGGCGGCACGCGGCGAAGTTGGTATGATGCGGAGGGAAATCCGGTGGTGCATGCACAGGTGGGGGCGGCGGCGCTGCGGCATGAGGTGCTGCCTGCTGCCGGGGTGGTGCGGCGGCATTTTCTGGATGCAGCAGGCCGGCCTTACGCGTTGCGGCGCTGCTGTGCAGAGCATATGATGCGCTGCAACGCGGCTGGCAGGCCGGAGTGGGAGTGCTACGCCGGAGCAGACGGGATGCCGGTGAATCACCCGGTGCATGGCTATGCCGAGCGGGTGTGCGAGTATGGCGCAGACGGGAAGCTGGAGCGGGAGTATTTCTGGGATGCCAGCGGTCATCCTGCCGCTGTGTGTGAGACGCGCCATGTACCTGCAGCTTCGGGGGATTATGCGCTCAACCTGCATGCGGATGGCTCAACCTCCGTGCTCCCGGAGTGAGGGGGGGCAGCTGTGGTGAATTTACCCTGCCTTTTGGGTTGAATGCCGGGGCATCATGGTGTAGGATAGGGGGCATGAGTACATGCTCTCTTATCATGCTGGGCACGGGGAATGCGGCGGTGACGCGTTGCTACAATACATGCTTTGCGCTGCGGAATGGTACGCAGTTTTTCCTGACGGATGGCGGCGGCGGTAATGGGATTCTGGCGCGGCTGGAGCAGGCGCAGATACCGCTGGCGGGGATTCATGAGATTTTCCTGACGCACACGCACACCGACCACATTTTCGGTGTGGTGTGGGTGGTGCGCATGATTGCGCAGGGCATGAATGCCGGCAAGTATGCCGGAGAGCTCCGCGTGTATGGGCATGCGGAGGGTTTGCGGACGCTGGAGATGATTTGCCGAGGCACGTTGCCGGGCAAGGTGACGGCCCATTTCGGCAAGGATATCCATTTTGTCTCCCTGCAGGATGGTGAGCCGTTCTCTGCTGCCGGAATGCAGGGTGTGGCTTTCGATATCGGCTCCACCAAGGCCCGGCAATTCGGGTACCGGCTCTTGCTGCCGGATGGGCAGAGTTTTGTGTGCCTGGGTGATGAGCCGTATAATGAAAAGAACGAGTCTCTCGCCCGCCAGGCGGATTGGTTGCTCTGCGAGGCATTTTGCCTCATGGCTGATGCCGCGCGTTTCAAACCGTATGAAAAGCACCACAGCACGGCAGCGGATGCCGGACGCCTGGCCGCCGGTCTGGGGGTGAAGCATCTGCTGCTGTACCACACCGAGGATGCCACGCTGGTCACCCGGCGCTCGGCTTACGCCGCAGAGGCGGCGGAGTGCTACTCCGGCCCGGTTTTTGTGCCGGATGATGGCGAAATAATCGATTTGACCTGAATTTGGTATTTTTGCCATATTTTTTATAAAAGCTGCAAGTTGCACACTTGCAGCTTTTTGTGACGAAAATAGCCCGAAATAAGCCCTTCTGGCGCGCGTGGAGCAGCGTTCTGCGTGTATTGGCAGGGCGATTTTGCGCTCATCTGCCTGTTTTGAGGGGGGGGAATAGCCTCCTGGGTGTTTAATCACCTGCGTGAAATGGGGCATGTGTGGTATCGGAATTCTGACCTGTGGAGGGTGGGGAAGACCTTGGGGTGTATGAAAAACGGATGCGCGCTGGAAAATATGAAAAAACAAGTATGATACAGAATCGCAAGTAGAAGAGAACCAGAAGTATACAAAGATTAGAACACCGGGTGTAATGCTACCTGGAAATGCTGCTTTTTGCGCCTTTGGAAGGCCTTGAAATGACATAAAACCGGGTGTTTAACCACCCGGAAATGATGTGTGTCAGCAGGGGTGTTTGGGGTTGATGCCAGGTGGTGTATATGGTACTGTGGGCGGCACACAAAATCGACCGAAAATATGGCCCCTGTGAAGAGAGATGCGAGCAAGCGCCCGGTGACATTCTGGTTGAATGCAGAACTGCATGCCAAGTTTGCGCACCTGGTGAAGGAGCGTGGCGACAGCATGTCTGAGCTACTTACGCGATTCATTGAAGAAGTGACCAAGACCGTGCAGCTGGATCCGAAGGAAGCGGCGGAGCTGGATAATTGGTTCCGCAGCCGCGGGTTGCGATGATGCAATCGGAGCTTGTCAAACGGGCGAAAATATAGCATGCTTTCCGCTGCCATGTCAGAGCAACAGAATCAGAGCGCACGCAAGCCTTCGTGGCTGAAAGTAAAATTGCCGAAGGGCAGGGTGTTCAAGGATGTTCAGCACCTCATCAAGGATAATGGTCTGGTGACCGTGTGTGAGGAGGCCATGTGCCCGAACCGCGGTGAGTGCTGGAGCCACGGCACTGCTACCTTCATGGCCTGCGGCGATGTGTGCACCCGTGCCTGCGGGTTCTGCGCCACCCGCACCGCGAAGCCCAAGCCGCTCGACCCGGAGGAACCGCGCAAGATTGCCGAGAGCGTGGCGCACATGAAGCTGAACCACGCCGTGGTGACCATGGTGACGCGCGATGACCTGGCTGATGGTGGAGCTGCCCACATTGCCGAAATCATCTGCCGCATCCGCGAGCTGAGCCCGCAGACCGTGCTGGAGGTGCTCACCTCCGACTTCCGCGGCAACGAGGAGGCACTTGCCATGGTCATGGATGCCGCCCCGCATATTTTCAACCACAACCTGGAGACAGTGGAGCGCCTTTCGCCCATGGTGCGTTTCCGCGCGAGGTACCGCCTTTCCCTGCACATGCTGAAGCGTGCGCTGGAGATGGCACCGGGACGCGTGGTGACCAAGAGCGGCATCATGCTGGGCCTGGGTGAAACGCGCGAGGAAATCGAGCGCACCATGGATGACCTGCGCGAACATGGCGTGACCGTGCTCACCATGGGGCAGTACCTGCGTCCCTCTCCCCGCCACCTGCCGGTCATCGACTACATCCGCCCCGAGGTGTTCGATGAGCTGCGAGAGGTAGCGCTCGGCAAGGGCTTCCGTCACGTGGCCAGCGGCCCGCTCATCCGTTCCTCTCACCACGATGCCGCTTTCCGTCCCGAGCTGGATATCATGGAAGCGATGAATGCTTACCTGGCGGGGAGGAAGTGATAACCTGACAAGATTTTTTTGCACTGCGCAGCGAAGTTTCGTTGCGCAGTGTGTTTTTTCGAGGATAAGTTCCCGGCATGAGCCGGGAGATAAGTTCGCCCTTGCGGGCGAGATAATTTCCGCTGTGCGGAGAGAATTTCCCACCGTTGGCGGGAGATAAAATTTCCCTTGCCTGGCGGCTGCGGGAAATTTTGCTGTACAAGCGTGCGGAAAATAAGTAAAATCAGCGCGTGGCGGCGTATAGGCATTGCCACAGTAACGATACAACCAGTGTACCACAATGGCTGAAGAAAGCACGATGAACCCCATGGAAGCCCTTGAGGCTTTGTACGGAAGCGATACCTTTGGTATCAAGACCATGGAGAAGTACCTCTCCAAGAGCGCTTTCAAGAAGATGATGCAAACCATCCAGAAGGGTGGTAAGCTCGATATGAGCATTGCGGATGAAGTGGCGCAAGCCATGAAGGTGTGGGCTCTTTCCAAGGGCGCCACGCACTACACGCACTGGTTCCAGCCGCTTTCCGATGCCACGGCAGAGAAGCACGATTCCTTTGTGGAGCCGGATGGCAAGGGCGGTATGATTTTTGAGTTTACGGGCAAGAACCTCATCCAGGCCGAGCCGGATGCCTCGTCCTTCCCCAGCGGCGGTATCCGCGCCACGTTCGAAGCCCGCGGCTACACCGCCTGGGACCCCACCAGCCCGGCTTTCATCAAGCGCACGGCCAATACGGTGACGCTCTGCATTCCCACGGCCTTCTGCTCCTACACCGGCGAGGCGCTGGACAAGAAGACCCCGCTGCTGCGCTCCATGGCAGCCGTGGGCGCTCAGACCAAGCGCGTGCTGGCATGCTTCGGTATCACCCCCAGCACGGTGGAAACCAACCTGGGCGCCGAGCAGGAATACTTCCTCATCGACCGTGACCTGTACATCCAGCGTCCCGACCTCATCGAGACCGGTCGCACGCTCTTCGGCTGCCTGCCGCCCAAGCACCAGCAGATGGAGGACCACTACTTCGGCTCCATCAAGGAACGCGTGCTGGAGTTCATGACCTCGGTCGACCACGCGCTGTGGGCGCTGGGTGTGCCCTCCAAGACGCGTCACAACGAAGCCGCCCCCGGCCAGTTTGAAATCTGCCCGCTCTTTGAGCCCTGCAACGTGGCCGTGGACCACAATGTGCTCATTATGGATATTCTGGAGCGCCAGGCTCTTAAATTCAACCTGGTGTGCCTGCTGCATGAAAAGCCGTACAGCTCGGTGAACGGCAGCGGCAAGCACAACAACTGGTCGCTTTCCACCCCGGAGCTCGGCTCCCTGTTCTCCCCGGGCAAGACCCCGCACAGCAATGTGCTCTTCCTCACCTTCCTGGCCAGCGTGATTCAGTGCATCGACCGCCACGCCGACCTGCTGCGCGCCTCCATCTCCAAGGCGGGCAACGACCACCGCCTGGGTGCGGCAGAAGCCCCGCCCGCCATCATGAGCATCTTCCTGGGCGATGAGCTCACCGATATCGTGGAGCAGATTATGCACGGCGGAGCCAAGAGTTCCTGCGCCAAGACCACCATGGAGCTGGGTGTGGATACCCTGCCGGAGCTGCCCAAGGATACTACCGACCGCAACCGCACCTCTCCCTTTGCCTTCACGGGTAACAAGTTCGAGTTCCGCGGCGTCGGTTCCTCCCAGACCTGCGCCTGGCCCATGACCGTGCTCAACACCATCATGGCCGAATCGCTGGATGAAGTGGCCACGCGTCTCGAACCGGTGGCCGGCACGCCCGAGTTCAAGGGCGAGGTGAAGAAGCTCATTGCCGAGATGATTACCGCCCACAGCCGCATCATCTTCAACGGTAACGGATATTCCGAGGAATGGGTGGAAGAAGCCGAGCGGCGCGGCCTGCCGAACATCAAGTCCACGCCGGAGGCTCTGGAAGTGCTTTCCCGCCCCGACACGCTGGAGCTCATGCAGAAGTACGGCGTGCTTTCCAATGCCGAGCTACTGGCCCGCAAGGAAATCCAGATTGAAAACTACGAGAAGCTCATCGACATCGAGGCCAAGACCTGCCTGAGCATGCTGGAAACCATCTACATGCCCGCCGTGGCAGAGCAGATGACCCAGATTTGCAACACCGTGGCCGCCATCCAGGCTGCCGGCATCAACGCCGGTCTCAAGGCTGCTACCGGCAAGGCCGAGGCCGTGGGCGCGCTCTACGACCTGCTGCCCGACCGCATCACTGCGCTGGCGGCCGCCATCGAGGAAGGCAATCCGGCCCACATGCGCACC
>JAFYRS010000037.1 GCA_017546845.1 Akkermansia sp. | reverse complement strand
CGCGCTGACGCGCTGCACGCCGGGCTACTGGCTGACACCCGCTGGGGGCTTCGGCTACGCCTGCGCCCACCCTGGCCGCGGGTTCAGTATCTCTCTGCGAAGCAGAACTTATCTCGCCGACTCGGGAGGCATAACGCGAAGCGCGGAGACCCCGGGCGAACTTCACTCTGCCGCGCAGCGGCAGATGATAAGGTCTTTACCCCATCTGTGCCCTGCAAAGGGCGCAGGGCGCTTCCTGAGCCCGCTTTGTGTGGAGCTCAGGCGTTGCCCGATGAGCGCGCCTCTTTTGTTCATGGCAGCTGCGGGGATAACGATATTCAAGCCTGCGGCTTGAACGATATTTTTGCCGTTGGCAAAAACGATATTACCCTCCGGGCAACGATATTCACGCTGCGCGTGAACAGGGGGGAGATTTGGAGGAGGTGGTCACCATTATGCCCACTATCCTCGCCTTTTTGATGCGATATACCGCTTTCTTAATGTAACGCCTTGATGTTGCGCTGTCTGTATTTGCTTGTGGCTTTATGTGTGCGAGAGCCTGCGCGGTGCTTCTCTTCGCGTTGATCATTATTTTTTTGCGAAATACGCAGTATTTGCTGGTCGCCGCATCAAAAATGCGATATGCTGTACGCAATCTGTAGATTTATGCCATTATGAAACTTCATCTTCCCCTTTCTCTCCGTTCTTCTCTTCTTGCTTTTTTTGCAGTTGTTGTGACTGGTACGACGACGCAGGCTGCAAATATGCACAGAGATGCTTCTATTATTACTTATGCGGACTTTGGTCAGAATGTGGGGCGTTATAGTGTAGGCGTCACAAATGAGCTGCTGCAGCAAATTCGCAGGAATGAAGGAGGCGTGACAATCAGCTACACAGGAGGTCAGGAGTCATATGTCCTGCCTCACGAGATGGTCGACTTCGGAAGTGCTTATAGTTTAGCTATTGGGGCTGCGATTTCTCCTTCTGCAATAGCTACGGTGGCTCATAATTACACTTATCATTCATCGTTTACCCAGCAGGTATATGGAATAGGAACGGAGCATGCTATTACATATAAATCCATAGAATTGGGGGAGGGCGCAAACAATAACCGATGGAATTCGTCGGTGTTCTCCCATTGTGTTTCAGATGGGGATGTGCTGCGAGATCATCGTGTGACTCGCCTCAGCAAGATTGTCACCGACGCTCCGTATGCAGAGGTGTACGATGTGGCTGCTAAAGGGACGAGGAATCTGACATATTATCATGCAGGAAGTGGTCAACAGTGGTTTGCTAATTATTCCAGTAATTATCAAGATATTTCAAAGAATGGGGATAAGCTCTGCGGGTCGGGGCAATATGTTACAGGTGGTATAGTTACAACCGATTGGCATTACAAGCAAAGCTCTGATGATGTCTCAAACAAGGCAATCCTTTCTTCTGTTTCCTTTTATAAGGATGGGCTTAATGCATCCAACCCGTTAACTTGGAGCAGTACTCCGGGTGATTCGGGCAGCCCTCTTTATGTCTGGGATGAAGAGAGTCAGACATACCAGTATATCGGCGCTAATCGTGGCGATATAACGACCGCCGGTTATGTTGGTTCTGTCTTTGTGATGGATACTAATTTTGATAAGCAGGTGCTGGAGAGTTACACCAAACATGTGAACATGGGGAGCTGTTCGACTGTTTATCTTAATGCCGTTGCTATCGATGGCGGAAAATCAGAGGTGGATGACAGAGGCTACTCTACCACTAAGTGGATGGGTACTGTGACTGGTGAGGGCTTAGAAACAGTTTCTTTTGTCGGGCTGAAAACCGGGCTGAATACATGGGCTGATTTGAGTGGATTAAAAGATACTCAGAAATGGTACGCCTATGGAACGGATAAGGTGATTCAGAAGACTGAGGATTTGTTCTTTACTGAAAACCTGGTGTTCTCTTCTGCTTCTGCTGAAAACAGCATTGTTCTGAAAGATACGGTAGATCTGGGTGTCGGTTATGCTGAATTTTGCACAGGCGGGGAAGGTAGCGTCAGCTACACCATTAGTAGTGAAAAGGCAGCCAATGGTATATCGGAAGGTAATTTGCTGAATTCGGCTGGTTTTGTGGTAAACTCAGGGGTGTCATTGCATTTGCAGCTCACCAATACAGCTGAATACATGCGCGAGTGGAGAAAAATCGGCGCGGGTGATTTGTACATTGAAGGCAGCGGGAATAATGACATTCTGCTGAATGTGGGTGGGGCTGGTAAAACATATCTGAACCGCGAGGGTGGCTATGCTGCATACAATGTGCTGGTGAATAATGGCTCGACGATCATCATCAAGGATGTGGACCAGATTAAGCGAGACCTGACCTTTGGTAACCGGGGCGGCACGCTGAATATGAACGGCCTGAGCATGGATTGGTATGCCACGGCGGAGGCTGCAGATGAAAACCGTACGGGCTTCTCCATTAATGCGCTGACTGAGGCGGCGCTGATTGCGAACGATAAGGGAAACTCTACGCTGACTTACAAGGAGACCAAGGATAGTACCTATGTGGGTTCTTTTGCGGATACGGCAACGGCAAGCCTGAAGATTGTACATGACTCGGACGCCACCTGGACGCTCAACAGTATCTACACCAACCTGCAGCATCAGGATAGCGGATTACTGGTGAACAGGGGGACCGTGGTGCTTGAGGGGACCAATACTGTGCATGGAACGGGCTCGGCTACCGGCGAGAGCAGCGAACGCTATTTTAACGAGGATGACTGGCACTATGCGGATGCCCGCATGAATGTGGCGGTAAACGGCGGTACCTTTGAACTGGGCAGCCATGCCCGCCTGACGGGAGATGTGACGGTGGCTGAGAATGGTACTTTTGTGATGCGTGAAGGGGTGCGCCACCAGATGGAGTATGTGGAAGGCGGCCAGATGCTGGAAAATACTAGCAAATACAGTGCGTATTTCGGCCACAAGGGGACTGTGCAGCTCAATGGCGGCACCTTTGCCGTGCAGTTTAACGAGGGGGTGGACTCTACTTTGGAATACGCCGCTAATGTGACGGGCCAAGGCTCCATGACGGTGGATACCGGTGCCGTGGGCGGTACGTTGAATTTCAGCGGTACGGTGGATGCCGGGGTGAGCAAGACCCTGGAGCGCGGACAGTTGGTGCTGACAGGTGCCGCTGCGGCAGATACGTCGAATAAGTGGCTGGTGAAGACCGGCTGTGTCATGGTCCAGTTGGATAATGTTTCGGATACGCTGGCTGTTATTGATAGGGATTCATCCGGCATTATCGGTCTGAAGGGTGGCGTTTGCACTGAGCAGTTTGATTTTTCTGCCACGCATAGCCAGCTGGGCATTGGTGCCCTGGCCGGAGAAACGGTGCAGTATGGTGCTGAGGGGACGACGGAGACGCTCCGCGACTGGAATCTGGGTGGCGGCGGCAGACTGGAGGTGAACTACGTGCTTTCCGGGGACTCCACGCTCAATGTAGATGCTGACGGTATGAGCGGTGGCGAAGTGTCCTTGCAGCAGGTGGCGGGGTATTCCGGCACGGTCAACGTGCAGTCTGCAGGTGGGAAGATGACTTTGTTTACTGCGCAGAACGGTGCGTTAAACGCTGCTACGGTCAACCTGAATGAGGGCGGTGTGTGGAAATTGGAGGAAGGCCAGTCTTCCGGCGGCACGGTGAATATCAATAACGGAGGTGTCCTGGATACCGGGGCAATAAGCGGCGGCACGGTGAATGTAAATGCAGGCGGATTGATACAAGGTGCCGATGTTGCCCTTACCGGTGGTTTTGTGGAGTTGCGAGGCAACATGGCTTATGATACGTTTACCGTGAGCAACGGCGCTACCCTGAACCTGCGTGAGGGTGGCCGGTTGGATGCGGATAACGCTGCCACCATTGCCCAGGGCGGTATCATGCGCCTGAACCTGCAGACCTTGCAGGATAAGGTCGAGCTGAAGAATGGCGGTAAGGTGAACGGCTCTGGTTCTCAAATCAGCGCTGGAGCAGAGATCCTGGCAACGCAGGGTACGGGTGTAATTGATGCCGGAACCGGCGTGAAAGTTTATGGTCAGATTGGTGCTGAAAAAGATGCCACTCTGCAGCTGTCCGGTAATCTCGTTGAATTGTATGCCTCCAGCGTCAATACCTCCGGTGGTACTCTGGATGTGCAGTGCTCTACGTTGAGTCTGGAACGAGTAGATAGGATTGGTGGTACTTTGTCCATCGGAACCGATGTGGAGTTGAATACGAGCCTCTATAATGCGCAACAAAGCGCAGCTCATGTTAACCATACAATCGATGCGTTGGACATAAGGGATGGGTATCAGCTGAAAATCAACCAGACGTCTACGTCCAATGTGCATGTGTGGAATATTGCATCCCTTACCGGAACCGGTGAGCTTTATTGGATTGCTGCGCCATACACATATGGAGCAGGTGCATCGCGCATGATTTTGTCCGGGGGCAATTCTTTTGAAGGTAAGATTCGTTTGATGCAGCGCTGCCCCAACGCTTCCTGGGGATGGGCGCAAGGTGCATCATTTCTGCAACATCTTGAATTGGCTCACGATGAAGCTGCTTCGGGAGCCGTTATTTCGCTTGAGGCTGCCCCGGAAGGTGGTGATCTGGCTGCGTACAATCGTCCGGCGCTTGCAATCAATACGCAGAATGCGCAGATCCGGGGTATAGAGGGTTGGGAAAATTCTAAGATTTTCGCCGGCCCGGCACCTACTAATCGTACTCTTAATACGGACAACCTTTCGTCGGCGTTGAATACGCTCACAATAACCGGCTCCGGCGAGTACCGTTATGCCGGACAAATACAAGGTACCGAGCAGTTCGGCCTTAACATCGTGATGAATGGCACGGGAAAACAGATTTTTTCCAATCAGTGGAGCACTGTTCATGATATCACCGCCTTGCAGGGTGCTTTGGTGTTCGAGGCTGCACCCGCAAATTTGCATGGCGATGTGAGCATTGCCCAGGGGGCAGAGCTGACCATCGGCAGTGGCGCATATACGCTGAACTCTGGGCATACGCTCAGCGTGCTGGCAGGAGCTTCCGGAGAACAAGCCGTGCTGAACAATGCGCTGGTCTTGAATGGCGGCTCATTGTACTTCGAGGCCTACGGTAATAGTGCCGGGGATGCAGCTCTTTCCATCAGCGGGGTGAGCGGCACTGGGGCAACCACCGTTAGCTTCGGTAATGCCGGGGCGATTGAATGGGGTATAAGCCAGTGGGTAGCCTCCGGAAACTGGAGCAGCGTGGAAAGCTTGCTGACGGTGCATGCGCCGGAATACATGAATGCTACGCTGAGCGCCGGAACCCAGGGGCTGAGCGCCGTATTCTCCATGAAGGATGGGTTCTATCGCTGGGGCGATACCGGTTCCCTGCCTGATGCAGGGGATAAGGTGGTGTTTATCGGTGATGGCGGTGCTAACATAGAAACGCCGCTGAATCTGGGGACGGGGTATTTTGATAGTGCGACCACTTATACCGTGAGCGGTGGGGCCCTTACGCTTGATACCATGGTAAAGAGCAACCGGGGCGACCTGGTGCTGAATGCAGCAGTTGCCGCCGATACTCTGATAGTGAAGGAAGCTGCCACTATAACCGGTAATGGTTCTCTGAGTACAGAAACTCTGACGGTCGAAGCGGATATGATTACCGGACTTTCTGTACAAGCTGCAGATATCCAAGGTAACAAGCATACATGGACTTTGGATGGTTCTGAGAATCGCTTCACCCAGCAGGCGACAGTATCCCAGATTAACAGTTTCTCTCAAGTGAGCGTGACGGGGCAGGCGGAATTGGAACTCGCAACCGATGTAGATGCTACACTTAATATTGCAATCAATGGAGACGGCTCTTTCAGCAAGGGCGGCGCAGGTAAGCTTACCACTACAGAAGAGGTGAAAATCGGAACCCTCAATGTTGATGCCGGTGCCTATGAGGCCCAAGGCGGGGTAGATATAGACACACTTAGTGCAGCCGCCAGGGCTGAAGTAACGATGTACAACAGCACGGCTGACGCTGGTGCTGAGAAACATCTCGGAACTATCGAGCTGGGAACAGGTGCGGTGTTCCAGACAAATGACCGGGAAAAGGTTACTAATGCCACTACCATTGGTTGTGTGCTGCTGGGGGGCACATCAGCAACATTGCAGGATGTTTACCATGCCGGCTATATAGCCATACGGTCGCTTTCGCTCGCAGAAGGGGTGACTGGCGCAACGCTGACATTGAAGAAAAATGCGCAGAGTACATATACAACCCTGTTTGAGCTGGGCGCAGATGGAGTGGATGCCGGGAATTTCAGCGGTAAGATAGTGCTGGATGAAGTTGCTGCGTGGTCTGCAAACGATGAAGCTTCCACTTCCAAATCAAGCAAGCGTTCGGCAGCTATTATTCTTTCGAATGGAGATGTGGCGAAAAATGCGGTGATTTCCATAGCCGATGCCCAATCGCGCACGGCCTATGTGGGGCTGGGTGTG
>JAFYRS010000036.1 GCA_017546845.1 Akkermansia sp. | reverse complement strand
TTTCATCCCGGCGCAGGCCACGGCACGCGTCACGACCTTTTCCTTCCCTCTCTTTATCCTCTCCGGCGCCCCGCCTGGCAGGTTGTTAGCCAGTGGGCTGCATTTCTGCTGCCCTCGGCGCCTCGGAAAGTCATACTTGGAAAATTGCCTCGCCCGGTGGAGTCAGCGGTGAACCGCTTACTCTTTCGAGCTACCCCGTAGCGGGGTGCGGGGCAAAGCATACCAGAAACACCGCGAAACGTCAAGCTCATTTTTGTAAAAAAGTTTGGCAATTTGTGGCACCCCTGCGCTAAGTGCCGCGTTTTCGTACGGGTTAGAGCGGGAAAATTATTTTACCACCACGAATCGATAGAAAACCAGATAGGGGAATCTGGCTCAAAATCCGGGAGTGGAGGGGCTGAAGAGTTGGTCTTTTCCGGCAGCCGGAGCGAAGTTCTGAAGAGATATGGTTGCTGATGAGCAGGCTGATGCTCCGTCTTCCACAAAAGAGCATACCCTATGGAACCTCTTTCGTTAGCTATGGCTATATTCAACTGATAACATTCGTTTTCTTTCACTTCGATACTTTTACCTGTTACATAACCCCCATTCCGACTCTCCAGGACGGTCTCGCCGCCAAAATGCACACCCAGATAATCATCCCCTACCCCGCAGAAACGAATTTTCCCCGAGACTGGCGATTTCACCCTACCGGAATAAAGTATCACAAGCCCCGTTGGTTCGCTGTGTTCTTTTTGCAGAATCATTTTTGATTCCAGTGTTTCGCATGCGAACGGCATGTAAAAAAAGTCAGCATATAACATTTCGCGCCACCTGTAATAACGAGCAAACTCCCGAGTCTCCCACTTTTTGAGATAAGAGGCCAGTCGGCTTTGAAAAGCCTGTGAGTTCACCTGCCCGTTCTGCATGATATTCGAAAGCTCACCACCTTTTGTTTTCTTTAAGTCAAACAGGGTGCCACGCAGAAAACACACTTCTCCCTCCGGGCGCTCCTCCAAATCCACTTCCCATGATAGCAAATCCCCGGCACAGGCGGAACTGAACATCAGGAGCAACAGAAAGAACAAATGCATCATTTTTTTCATACCCGGAAAAGCGCGTACCCCCCGCCAACATACTGACGAGGGGTATTGAAAGATTATTTCATGGTTTATATCAGGGCACAGCCACCCAGATGGGGGAGTCGGCATCAAACTCCGGCCATTCCATCACAACCTTGCCCTTATCTCTGACGGCATGCTTGCCCATCAGTTTTTCCAGTTCTGCCTTTTCAGGCATGGAGAAGTTGGTACGGAAGAGGTAGAACTTCTTACCGCCGGCCACCTTGCCATTCTTAACTACGGGATTGTCGGTCATGTTTTCCCAGAACAGAACATAACCGAACTTACCACCTTCTTCGGTAATTGCAATTTCAATGGGGTAGGAAACGCCTTCCTTCACCTTAATCTGGTCACCGGCGGTAAGGCCGCCAATTTCATCATTCCAGACTTTGATACCGGGGTAGTTAATGAATTCGTAATTCTTGTGGACGCGGTCCTCACCTTTCTTAAGGCGCTCCTTGTACTTGCCATGGTCGCCACCAGAGATACGCACGCTGGACAAATCGCCCTTCTTATAGTTGGAGGGCAGACGATAACCACCTTCCAGTACCATCTTGCCGCCAAAGCGCACCGCAATGAAGTCGTCACCCGTGCCGACGAAGCGAATCGTACCGGTCACCGGAGACTTCACCTTGCCACGGTATACCACGAGCCATGCAGCGGGCTTCACCTTCTGCGCGCACTGGAATGCATCCGGTGCAAGGGATGCATTGGACATGGGCAGGAAGAAGTTGGAAGCATACAGCTTGGCAGGAGACTTGTAATAACGGGCCAATGCGCTCTGGCTCCAGCTCTTCAGGTATGCACTCACAGTGGAATACAGCTCATTCTGGTCAACCTTGCCGCCGGGAGCAACCTTGGTGGGAGCGCCACCCTTGGACTGCTTCAGGTCATACAGCGTACCTTCCAGGGCAGAGCCTGCGGGCTGGGAGGAACCCATGCCGCCGCCGGCATCACCCAGGTCCTCACCCAGGCCGGTATCCAGACCAATCCCCATTTCAAGGGAGAGGCCGTCATCCGAGCTGTCATCCATGGGGATATCAATCTGAGCCATGGCCACAGGAGCAGCACCGGTGGAAACAATCACAGCCGGAGCCACGGTATTAGACGGAGTGGCAGCCTTATTGGTAAGCTGCGGTGTGGTGGGCACGGGACGCGGGGGCAGGTCCTCTGCCGGGGGAACGTAGGCAAGGAATTCCGCGGGCGGGTCCGTGGCGAAATAAATCACCGTAAAGGTCAACGTAAGCGCAAAGGAAAGAGAAAGCGCTGTGGCGGCACCGAATGAGGAGAGCATGCCGCGCATTTTGGCGCGTTTGTACTCCTTCTCGGCCTCTTCACTCATCTGGATGTGTAATGCCATAAATCGTCAGGCAGGGGTTTTCTGCTGAATTATTTCTAGCATAAGCCCTACCGGAAAGCGAGCACAAACTTTCCGGCAAATGTTACAATTATGTTACAGGCCACCCATCAGCCCCGGTTATTCCTCGAAAACCGCAGGTTCATCATTGGCATGCAGGTTTTCCAGCTGCAGCTCAGGTGTGTACGCCACGGCTGCATAATCCACCCCGGGGTAAAGATAGACAACTATATTCCCGCCCATGGCAGCGGCACGGCGGCGCACCTCCTGGAGGCAGTATTCATTGCTGAGGTCTGCGGCGGAATCCGGTTGCAGAAGAAAACGCCCCACCACACGAGTGCCGGGGGTATCCGGCAGCATGGGGCGGAACTCCACCTCGTATGGCTCCACCTGCGCGCGGGTTCCTGCAAGAAGCTCCCGTTCCACCGGACACCAGCGGCACTGCTGGCAGCTGGTAAGCGCCAGAACAGCAAGTGCGAGGCAGATGAATAGCAGGCAGCGCATCAATACTCCGGAGCAGGAACAAATTTACAGCAGAACACATCCACCCCGCCCGAACGGAGATGGATATCGATGCACCCGGGGCGGTGATGCACGGTGTAGGCATCATGCTCTTCCGGGGGACGGGGAGAAAACCGGCCTATGCGCTCCGGCGCCAGCACGGCATTGCGCAGCACGCTGACAAGATGCTGGTGGCTCATATCGAGCATGCGTTCATAATCCGTGGTCGGCAGGGTCAGCAGTGGTACGTTCTTGGAGCTCACGCGCGAACTATACACGCAGCGGCTCATTTCGTCAAGGGCTTTTTATGCCCCGGTGCTCTGTGCCGTGCGGCGCAGGCGCAGCTGCCCGCAGGCGGCGTTGATATCATGTCCCTTTTCGTAACGCATGGTAACGGGAATCTTCTCTGCCACAAGAGCGCGGCAGAAGGCCTTGCAATCGGCCTCCGAGGGGCGCACCCAGGGAAGTCCCTCCACGGTATTGTAGGGGATGAGGTTCACCTTGGCGTTAAGCTCACGGGCAATGCGGGCCAGCTTACGCGCCTCGGGCAGCATGGCATTGACATCCTGAATGAGGATATACTCCAGCGTAATCATGTGTTTGCCGGTGCGGTTCCATTCCTTGAGCGCGGGGAGCAATTCACCCAGCGGCCACTTGCGGTTGACCGGCATCACCTGCGCGCGCACTTCATCGCTCGCGCCATGCAGGGAGACCGCCAGACGCAGCGGCTTGCCGAATGCGGCAAGGCGGCGCAGCCCCGGCACATTGCCGGAGGTGGAGATGGTGATGTGGCGGGCGCCGATATTCAGCGAATGAGCATCCAGAATAATGGTGAGCGCCGCCAGCAGGTTATCCATATTCGCCAGGGGTTCCCCCATGCCCATGAACACGAGGTTATCCACGCGCTCGCCGGCAATTTCCTCTGCGGCCAGAATCTGGCCCAGGATTTCAGAAGCCGTCAGGTTGCGGGTGAAGCCCAGCAGGCCGCTGGCGCAGAAACGGCAGCCGAAAGCGCAACCCACCTGAGAAGACACACAGAGCGTGATGCGGGAACTATGCGCCCCGCCCTGCCCCACAGCCGCGGGGATGATGACGGATTCGACCAGGTGGCCGTCCTGCATGCGGGAAAGGAACTTGCGGGTGGTGCCGGTGGTGCTTTCATTCACCTCCACCACCTGCAGCGGGCGCAAGGTGAAGCGGGAGGCCAGCTCAGCGCGCAGCGCCGGCGGGAGGTTGGTCATCTGCTCAAACGAGGTGGCGCGGTGCTTCCATATCCATTCCTGCAGCTGGGTAGCGCGGAAGGGTTTATGCCCCATGCCGGCCAGCAGCTCCACCAGGGCCTCGCGTGTGTACTCAAGCAGACAATCCATGGCAGCGTTACAGCAGCGTGTTCACGTATTCATCCACCTTGAAGGGAATGAGGTCATCCTTCCCTTCACCAATACCCAGGAATACGGGAGAAATTCCCAGTTCATCCTGAATGGCCACGGCCACGCCCCCCTTGCCGGAGCCATCCATCTTGGTGACCACCACGGCGGTGAGCGGTGTGGCTTTGTGGAATTCGCGAGCCTGCATGAGCGCGTTGCCACCGGTGGTGGCATCGACCACGAGGAAGCATGCCTGCGGGGCAGCGGCATCCTGCTTGGCGATGGAACGGCGGATCTTGGAAAGCTCCTCCATGAGGTTGTGGCGGGTGTGCAGACGCCCGGCCGTATCGCAGATGAGGTACTGCGCCCCCGTGGCGATGGCGCGGGAGTGCGCCTCATAGCACACGGAAGCAGGGTCCTGGTTTTCGCGGCCCTTGTAAAGCGGAATCTGCAGGCGGGAGGCCCAGCTCTCGAGCTGCTCCACAGCAGCAGCGCGGAAGGTATCTGCCGCCGCCAGCAGCACCGAGTGCCCCTGTTTCTGCAGCAGGTGCGCCAGCTTGGCACTGGTAGTAGTCTTGCCGGCACCATTCACGCCCACCATCATGATGACAACGGGTTTCCCGGGCTCCGGGGCGGGAAGCGTGGGCAGCTCTGCCGGGAAAGCCGCGCGCAACTGCGCCTTGATGTAGTCCGCAATGTCACAGGCATCCTGGGAATCCTGCTCCTGCAGCTCCTCGATGAGGGGAATCACGCGCTTGGCGCCGATGTCAGACGAAATGAGGTCAGCCTCCAGCTCATCCCAATCGATTTCGGGTTCGCCGAGGAACTTATCAATCAGCCGTGTGAAGAAGTGAGCCATGAGGAATTATTTCCTGGCCGCCGCTGCGGCAATAACACCGTGAATAAAGGGTGCACTCTTGCTGCCGGAGAACTCGTTGGCCAGAGCCGTAGCCTCAGACACCACGATGGGGGTATCAAGCCCCTTCTCTTCCAGCTCATACAGCGCCAGGTAGAGAATGGCCTTATCCACCACATCCAGACGCTCGATGGAATAATTGGTCAGCAGGGCCTCCACGCGGGGTTCGAGCATGGGGATACGCGCAATGATTTCGCGCGCCATGGACTCAACCGCCGGGCGGAGCTCCTGCATATCGCGGGCCATGCGGGCCAGACCGGCGTGCTCCCTGGTCTCCTGCAGTTCGGCAGGAGAAGCCAGCACCACGCAGCTCTGGAACATGCGGGCGCGGCGGTTCACCACAGAGGCCAGGCAGTCAAGCTGCTGGCGGTAGGCCGGAAAATCCGCAAAGCGGGGCAGCAGCTCGCGCCCCAGCGAGGCCACCACGGCCGCCAGACGCAGCACATCGCCCACACACAATGCCAGCTGGTCTGAGGTATCGCGACGTTTATCGGCAAGGCAGTAACGCAGCGCTTTGACGGCGGCATCAAACTGGGCAGACTGCTGCGCATAGCGGGCAATCTCCTCGCGCAGGACAGCAGCCGTCATATCGGCATGCATGTGGTTCTCCACCTGCTCCAGGCGCTCGGCCAGCAGTCGGGCGGAATCGGCGTGGTCGCGCCCTGCGTGCAGCAGCGCCTTGGCCTGGGCCGTGCGCAAGTGGTCGCGCTCCTTCTCCTGCGCTATATTCCAGAAAAGCTCTGCATCTACCGGGTTCTTACCATTGGACAGATAAGCGTACAGATACCCTAGGACACTCTGGCGGACCTTACTGCGAGATATGTTCATATTCAGCTTAAGGGAAAGGGATTATTCTGATAATCAGCCGCGTATATTGCGGCGGTCTGCAGCGGAATGCACCAGATTCAGCATGGAGATGGCGGTACGGGCAGCCTCGCGGCCGCGATTGAGGGAACTGGCAATGCAGCGGGCAAACGCCTGTTCCTCATTATCGAGCAGCAGCACCTCGTGCACCACAGGCACCATGGTATCGCAGGCAATCCCCAGCAGCTGGGTTGTGATGGCGGAGCCGATGAGGTCTGCGTGTGCGGTGCTGCCGCGAAGAATCACCCCCAGGGCCACCACAGCATCCGGCGTAACACCACTGGCAGGCTTCATAATGCTGCGCTTCACCATGACCGGCACCTCAAACGCACCGGGAACACGCACCACATCCACCAGCACCCCCGGGGCGGTCTCCTCAATCTCGCTCAGGCAATTCTGCAGAAGCGCTTCAGTATATTTCTCATTATAGCAGGAAGCAACAATGGTAACACGGGCACCAAAGCCGCGGTATTCAGACGGAGAAGGAAGTTCTGTGGACATAGCGGTGAAATATACATTAACGCGGCGTCGGTGGCCGCTGGAATGGACGCTACCACAACCCGGCGACACGGTCAAGCGTAAAGTAATAATTTTACGCGCGCGTATTCGCGTCATCCACGCGAGCATGCTTGACACGCAAGCCCGCCAGGCGTAAGATGCTACTCCTTATCTATTCCCCTTTTTTCCAACAAACGTAATTGATATCAAGATGAACAAGATAGTCTATCATTTCGGCGGCGGAACCGCCGATGGCGACGGCAGCATGAAGCCCCTGCTGGGTGGCAAGGGCGCAAATCTGGCAGAAATGGCACGCATCGGCCTGCCCGTGCCCCCCGGATTCACCATCACCACCGAGGTCTGCACCTACTACTACGACAACGGCCGCACCTACCCGGCAGAACTTGATGCCTGCGTGAAAGAAGGCATCGCGAAGATGGAGGCCCACGTCGGCCGCAAGTTCGGCGACACCGTGGAAATGCCCCTGCTCGTCTCCGTGCGTTCCGGTGCCCGCGAATCCATGCCCGGCATGATGGATACCATCCTGAACCTCGGCCTGAACGATGAAACCGTGTCCTCCATGGCCAAGGCCACCGGCAACCCCCGCTTTGCCTGGGACTGCTACCGCCGCTTTGTGCAGATGTATGGCGATGTGGTCATGGGCGTGCAGAAAGCCGAAAACGAGGACATGGAACCCTTCGAAAGCGTCATCCACGCACTGAAGGAAGAACGCTACGGCAAGGACATCTCCGACTCCGAACTCACCGCCGAGGACAACCAGGAACTCGTCAGCCGCTTCAAGACCCTCGTGCTCAAGCGCACCGGCGAAATGTTCCCCGCCAGCCCGTGGGACCAGCTGCAGGGCGCCATCGGCGCCGTGTTCGGCTCCTGGAACAACGAACGCGCCATCACCTACCGCCAGAAATACGGCATCCCCAGCGAATGGGGCACCGCCGTGAACGTGCAGTGCATG
>JAFYRS010000035.1 GCA_017546845.1 Akkermansia sp. | reverse complement strand
TTCTTCCTCGTCATCACCGCTATCCTGAGCTGCGGGAGCAGGAACAGGGGCAGGAGCCTGAGCCTTCTCAAAGATGAAGTTCATGGACATGCCACTCTTGCTGGCTTCTGCACGGAGGATATCCAGAGCATCTTCCATGGGCACGCCTTCCCATTCAACCTTATCAAGCTTCAGATTCACAAGGTTATCGCGATTGCGAAGCACACCTTCAGAAACAGCAACGGTTTCAGCTGCACCAAGCTCAATAGTGGGCAGGCTCTGGGGAAGCTGTTCCTCCCAGAGGGCATCCACCTCAGCCAGAGCCTTGGAACGGAAAGAATCGTATGCAGCCTTATAATAGTTGGAACGGCGCTTGTTGATGCTTTCCTGACCACGGCGGGCAGCTGCATTGTACGGGTCAATCTTGATGACGCGATTGAACTCTGCATAGGCGGCATCGTAGTTACCCAGGTCAAGGTAGCCGTAAGCCAGCGTGAGAAGACGGTTTACCTCCTCGACATTCTTAACGTGCTCGGGGGTCAGCGCAGGATTGTTACGCACCGGGTCACGCATAAGGGAAAGCTCATGGCGGGCGCGCTTGTTGTTCGGGTCGCGCTCCAGCACGTCAAGAAGAAGCTGCTCGGCTTCATCATAGCGGCCAATGCGGGAATATTCAATGGCAACGGCAATGGAAGCATCGCCGATGCTCTTTACAAGAAATTCCTGAAGCTTCTGAGTGGCAGGAGCCTTGGGAAGCACCTTCCAGGCAGCTTCGTATTTCTCAAGAGACTGCACATATTCCTTCTGAGAGTATGCGGTGCGGCCCTGCTGGAGCAGCTCCATTGCCTCGGCGGTCTTGGCCTTGCGGCGGGCAGCTTCGCGAGCATTGATGCTATCCTGAGAATCACCAGAATATACAGCGGTGGGACCCACCTGACTGGTGCCGGCAGCGGACGATGTCGTGATGTAACCTGCGGTGTTTGCCTGCACAAAGGGACAGGAAACAGCCAATGCAGTCAGAATCATCGTGCGCTTTGAGTTAATGAGAGGTGTATGGTTCATGGTAATGTCCTATTTATGGCAGAATTCTTTTCAAATGTAAAGTCTACAATTTAATTTTTGTTTATTTATTGGGATTTTTCTGTTATTTTTTGGAAGAATTAGCTTTTGCGGATGCCTTGGGCACATTCACCGGGCTCTCGACGCCGTCCAGACGGATATTGACAGAGCCGGACGCATCGACAGATTCCAGGGTTGCGCGAAGCTCAGAACCATCTGCCTTGCCGCCAGGAATCAGGAAGGAGCCGTCCAACTGAACGCGCACCTGCCCTTCCGGTTTACCCACGGCCGAGCCAGCGGTTACGCGCAGCGTCACTGTCGTATCGGTGATTTTGCGACCCTTGACAACTTTTTCATCCTTCTCATCGGCATGTCCCGCAGGAGTCTTGCCCGCGCGGATAATGAATTCCTTCTCAGAAGAAGCAGTTTCGTTATCGCGCACAACGATGACATTCTCCTTATTCATGTTGCCACCGTAATCCGGATATTCGCGCGTATCGAAACGCACCAGCGTGAAACGCCCGGATTTATCATCCTTGGTCAGACCAAAACTCTCACCCGGCTTCACGGTCACCTTATGCTGGGGAAGCACATCGGCGCGATTGCCATAGATACGGATGTTGACAGAAGTCGGCTTCTGGGATGACATCCCGAACATATTATCAGTTGCAATAATAGCGCGGGCCGTGCTCACCTTGACCACTTCCAGCTTGGGATTCGAGCCGGCTACCTGCACAAGGTCGGGATAACTATTGGCAGCGGAAGGACATGTATTGGCAGCAAATTCCTCTCCATTCGTGAAACCGTCTTCGTCGCTGTCCAGGATGCGGCCATCGGAACGGCCGAGTGCATCCGCAATATTGTTGGTAATAAACCAGGTGTTAGGAATATCGCCATGAACGCTCGGCGCGGCGGGGTCGTAAATATCAACCACGGTCACTTCCTTAGCGTCATCACGGGTAATCTGCCACAATTCCGTAGAGAAGAACAGAGGCGCCATGCGCGGCTGTCCATTGATTGTCGCGCCGGCAGGAGCAGTATCAACAATAGAGAAGTCGCGCTTCATGGTTTCCTTGACCTTCTCAGCCTGCGCAGTGAGTGAACCGTCGCTCTTAGCACCGGAAATGCCGGTCTCCGGCGCAGACACCGCACCAGAGTACATGGTATAACCGCCCAGCGCGGCAGATGCCACACCAAGCACCACACCCGTGATAATCGCCTTGAGTCCGGGATTTGATTGTTCAGCCATAATATGTGTTGGAAAAATAAGTTAATGATTACTTGGTCTTGCCAGGCGTGAAATAGAGTACCTGCATCGTCATATAGACACGCACCTTTTCATCGGGGGCACCCGTCTTGCGAACTGCCACCGTGCGGTAGCCACCAGTGGATTCAGCAGACGCAGCTTCGCCCAGGTTCTCGCCCTCGGCCGCTGCTTCTGCAGGTGCGGTATAGGAATCGATGCCGGGAAGCGAATCATTACCCTCTACCGAAATGCCGGTAATGGTAAGGAAGAAATCCTTATCCGTCACAATGGAGTTGATAACCTGGGGCAATGTGCCGCGGCTTGCCTCAAAACTCATTTCAAAACGCAGCGGGAAATAAGGGACAGCTTTCCGGCTATTGGGATTCAATGCCTCTGCTGCCTCAGCAGGCAGTGCGGCGCAGTATACCTTTTCAAGAGAGGGAGCACCGGCACCAAGAATGGTCTCGGCCACGCGGGTCACGGCCTTGAGCTGGAAGCTGCGGAACGGTACATCATCTGCCACGGGAGCGGCATTCTTGAACGAAGCAAGCCCCAGGTCCGCAGCAGGACCGCTTACATGAGCACCCTGAGATGCCGCCAGTTCCTTCACCTTGTTGATGGATTCGCGCAACTCATTCTGGAAATCCTGGGCAGAAATCTTCTTACCATCGCCCCAGCAGAAGGCGGCATAGCGGTTGAGCTCCGCCTGCAAATCCTTATTCACGGCAGATACCTTGGAATAAGCATCCTTGATTTCCTTGAGGTTCTGCTTGGTAGGTGCCAGATCCTGGCTGGCGTAGCCGTCAAAGCGGACGTTAATGGCTTCGATGGCTTCCTTGTTGGCCGCGTTCTTCTGGCTTTCGCTGTAGCCGTAGTACATAATCCCGGCAAAAGCGAGTGCAAATACGCCACCAAGTGCTACCACTCTCTTATTTTCACTGATATTCATGATAACTATGCAGAATTAAAGGTTCATATCACTTTTTAACAGCGCTCTGCTCGGGAATGGCAATCGGCTTCTTGAGCGGCATTACCATCATGAATTTCTCCACGTAATCAGGCAGTTTACCCTTTGATGCCTTGCTGTCAATAAACTGGAAGTAGTGATTCAGATTACTCTGCACTTTGCTGTGCTCATACGCAAACAATGAGTCAGCGCTGCGTTCATCAAAGTTCTGAGCCACCAGGCTGTAAATGGCATCTCGCTGGGCAAGGCTGTCACTCTTGGGGGTCTTGATAGTGAACCCGCTCACGTAGATAGCCGTCACCATCGGGTCTTTCTTACCCTTGCGGTTCGTCACTTCATCCGGTGCAGCATTCATTGCCGAATCATTGGTGGCAGAGCGACCGCGCTTCATGTCAATCAAGCGAGTACCCTTCACATCCGTCGAATCGGTAAGTGCATTAGCGGTTACATCGTAATTGATAAGCGGGGAGAATTCATTGAACCAGAACTTGATGGAAGCAGCCTTGCGGCTGAGCTGCTGCAGCACTTCTGCGTAGGCAGAGCGCATGGCGTAAAGCTGCTCAAACTTTTCAATCTGCTTGATTTCGCGCTGGTACTTATCATTCACGCTGCTGATCTGGCTGTCAATCTGGGAAACAGCAGCATCTACACGAGAAGCCTCGGCCAACACCTTGGAAGACTGGGAAGCAGCCTGGTTTGCAGCATAGGCGTAGAAACCGGCACCGCAAAGAGCCAGAACACCGGCAATGGCCACCTTAGGCAGCAGCTTCTTCTCTGCGCGGTCCTTGCCCACGCTCGTAGGTACCAGGTCGATATTGAATTCACCCGTACCGGAACCGGTAATGGCTGCACCTACCACCGGGCCAAGGCAAATGGCATCCTGCTCCAGTTCTGCCTCATCCACCTTGGGGCCGACGGAGAGGACCTCCACCGGGTTGAGGTATTCAACAGGAATATTCAATGCCGTCTGCAAGAACTCCAATGCAAAGGGCAGGCGTGCGCCGCCACCGCAAATATATGCCTTGGTGGGGGGATTCCCCTTGTACTGGGCACGGTAATGATTTATTGTACGCTGCACCTCCGAGCTCAGGCGCCCCATGGCGGTGCGAATCGTTGTGGCAAGAGCAGCCTCCTGCTCGCTCATGGAATCGGTATAGCCGTTCCCCAGAGACACCACGCCGTCTTCAATCTTGAGCTGCTCAGCCTCGCGGAAGCTCAAATTGAATTCGCGCGCAATGCTGTTGGTGATGAATGCGCCAGCGGCCGTCACCGAGCGGGTGAAGAAGCGATCTTCCTCGGCAAAAATAATATCAGTGGTCTTGGCACCGATATCCAGAAGCATGACGGGTTCATCCTCATCGTAATTGGCACGGAAGGCATTGTAGAGCGATGTAATGGCGCAATCCACACTCTTGGTCTTCAGGGAACTGTTTTCCACCTGAGAGTTCAGATTATCCAGCACATCCTTCTTGATGGCCACCAGGAGCACCTCGCGCTCACCTTCGCCACGGTCTGCCAGTTCCTGGTAGGAATAGATGATATCCTCCAGCGGGAAGGGAATGTGCTGCTGCGCCTCAAAGCCCACCTGCTCTGCAATGTCATCCAGGTCAATGGCAGGCAGTTTGATGAAACGCATGAATACCTGCTGACCAGATACCACATTGCGCACATCGCTGCCCTTGACCTTGAGTTCCTGCACCATCTCAGCGATGGCATTGCCAACATAATCCATGCGCATTCCCTCTTCTACCGGATCCAGCAGGATATCTCTGCGGGCATAGCGCGAAAGTGCAAATCCGCGTCCGGCCGGGGTAAAGACACCCATTGTGACGCTTTGCGAGCCAATCTCAAGGGCTACTGTTGTCTTATATTCAGCCATAATCAGTCAATTATCTGTTAAAAGTTCAATTACGCCAAGCCGGAGCAATTATTTACGGCGCTTCTTATTCTTCTTCTTGGAGCCAGTCGAATCGTCTTCCTCTGTAGCAGAAGAATCTGTCGAGGTTGTAGAATCAGTAACAGAAGCAGGAACATAATCAGCCACAGGAGCGGCTGCCGCAGTGCTGCCATACATCGGCGAGGTGGGCGGGAAAGTCGGGGCGTAGAACGGAGCAAACGGAGTCTCGGCAATAGAGCAGAGACGAGCCCCCACGCCCTTCTTGTCCTCCTTGGTCCACCACTGAGCGTTCAGGCGGTTCTTCAACTTTTTGTTCACGAGCACACTCTGCTCGGTATCCGGCTTGAGGCAGCTGGCATCCTTGAACTTGAACTCCACCGCCACGGCAGCCAGGCGATCCTTCAAATCCACTTTATCCACCTTGGAAGATTCATCCGCGCAGATGCGGGCGGCATCAGACGGCGAAATAAACACCGCAGCCTGCACATTCTTATTCTCGCTGCTGTCCACTTTCTGGGTAAGGGGAATATTCACATAGGTAATTTCCTTATCCAGCATAGTGAGCTTCTTGCCTTCCTTATCCGCCGCAAACACAAGATACACATGCACCTTCAGCTCATCTACATACAGCGGCAGTTTGGAAGCATCGCGGCACTTGCCTTCCAGGGCGTACGGAATGCGCACATAGTGCCACGCCGGGTTAACAGCCTTGTTTGTATCCTTCGTCACAAAATACTCTGCGCGCGGCACAACCTGTTCTACCTGAGCACCGCTGGGTTTCAACTTAAGTTCTGCCTGTGCATAATCCGCACTGACCGCAGAAGCTTGATTCAGGCCGCAGAGTGCAGCCACTGTCAGAAGGAGGGAGATTCGTTTCATGATACAGAGATAAACAAATGTGTGCTATACTTATACACAATACCCCCGCGTTTGGCGAGAAGAATCTTCACCATCTGCCATTTTTTTTGAAAGAGAGAGCGCGTCAGCGCCTACGCGCATCGCGCGCGACGGATTTTTGCCTTGTCTCCCCCCTCATGACTGTGCTATATATCGACCGCCATGCCATTCATTGCCACGTATATTCACCATCTCGACCCCATCCTCATCGATATTCCCGGCACACCTCTTGCGGTCCGGTGGTACGGTCTGGCCTACATCGGCGGCTTCATCCTGGGATACATGGTGCTCCGCTGGCTCTCCAGAAAAAACCTGTTTATCCTCGACCACGAAAAACTCCAGGACTACGTGACCGCCATCTGCATCTTCGGCGTGCTGGCAGGCGGACGCCTGGGCGAGTTCTTCTTCTACTGGCTGCCGGAAAACGGCTGGAGCGGCCTCATGGCCGACCCCACCTGGGTATTCCGCGTATGGGAAGGCGGCATGGCCTCCCACGGCGGCATTCTAGGCGCCGGCATTGTCTCCCTCTGCTTTGCATGGAAGCACAAGTTCTCCGTCCTCAAACTGATTGACGGCGTTGCCATCGCCAGCCCGATTGGACTTTTCCTCGGCCGCATTGCCAATTTCATCAACGGCGAACTGTATGGCCGCGTCACCGATGCCGCCAATCCCATCGCCATGAAATTCCCCATGGAGATTTACGAGCTCCCTGCCCAGCAGCAAATCCAGGCCAAGGTAGCCGTGGAGCACGCCATCGGGCGTCCGCTTCCCTGGCAGGGGTTCTACGATTCACTCTGCCAGGCCTGCCGCGAAAGCGAAGCCGCCCGCGAAGCACTGGGGCAATTCCTGAACCCGCGTTACCCCTCTCAATTGTTCGAAGCCCTCGGCGAAGGCGCCCTGCTCTTTGCCGTCGGCATCACCGTGCGTCTGTTGTGGAAAAACGCACCCGACGGCATCTTTGCCGCGCTCTTCTGCCTGCTGTATGCAGGCGCCCGCATCACTTGCGAATGCTTCAAGGAACCCGACGCCGCCGTCTGGCACGGCATCACCCAAGGCCAGCTTCTCTCCCTCATTATTGCAGCTTTGGGGATTATGTTTGCCGCCATCGCCTTCCGGAACTACAAATCACAAAAAAATCTATAATTTCTAAAAAAAAGACTTGCAATCTTCCGCAGAATTGTGTAAATTGTCGCCGCACACCGTTTCCGCGGTCTGCAAATCCTAAATGGGTAGGTTCCCGAGCGGTCAAAGGGGGCAGACTGTAAATCTGCTATCGTACGATTTCGATGGTTCGAATCCATCCCTGCCCAGTTCCTGATGCGGGAGTAGCTCAGTTGGTAGAGCAACACCTTGACATGGTGGAG
>JAFYRS010000034.1 GCA_017546845.1 Akkermansia sp. | reverse complement strand
CCACTTTCTCCCACCTGGACTCCACCGTGGTGCTGGAACGTGCGCTGGCTGCCCAGGGTATCTACCCCGCAGTGGACCCGCTGGCCTCCACCTCCAAGGCACTCGCCCCCGAGCTCGTGGGCGAGGAACACTACCGCGTGGCCCGCGGCGTGCAGCAGTGCCTGCAGCGCTACAAGGACCTGCAGGATATGATTGCCATTCTGGGTATGGACGAACTCTCCGAGGCCGACAAGCTCACCGTGAGCCGCGCCCGTAAGATTCAGCGTTTCCTTTCCCAGCCCTTCAGCGTGGCAGAAACCTTCACCGGCATCAAGGGCGAATACGTGCCCGTGGCCGAGACCGTCCGCGGCTTTGCCGAGATTCTGGATGGCAAGTGGGACTCCGTACCCGAAGTGAACTTCTACATGAAGGGCAGCATCGACACCGTTGAGAAAGCCTGATTCCACCCATGCCCATGCAATTCAAAATCATCACCCCCATGCGCACCGCCCTTGAGGCGGAGGTGACAGGCATCCGCCTGCCTGCTGCCAAGGGTGAGATGGAGGTGCTGCCCGGGCACGCCTCCCTCATCACCTCTGTGGATAATGGGGAACTCACCTACACCTGTCCCGGCCAGCAGCCCCAGAGCCTCTTTGTGGGCGGCGGTTTCCTGCAGGTGGATAAGGATGATGTGCTGCTGGTGACAGATACCGCCCTCACCGTGGACGAGATTGACACCTCCAGTGTGGAAGCCGCGCTGGAGCGCGCCCAGGCGGCTTTCCGCGATGGTGCCTCCGTGCTCGACCGCGAGGAACAAGCCAAGCTGGAAGCAGCCATTGCCAAGCAAATGGCCATGCTCGATTTCCGGAAGAAACGCCGCATCTGAGTTTCATCACGCCCCGCAGCCGATAAGCTGCGGGGCTTTTTCCATTTCGGGACTAAAGTCCCGTGCCTCGATATGAACGAACGGCGTATTTACAGCCACCTGCGGAACAAGAATATCAATTACAGCAAGGGCCGGTTCTTCGTGACCATGCAGGTTGAACACAACCGTTCCATTCTAGGAACCATTGTGGGCGAAAGGTGTATCCTGAACGAGATGGGGAACGCTGTGCGAAATGAGCTGATAGCTTTACCCCAGAAATACCCGGAACTGGAACTGGGAGATTTTATCGTGATGCCGAACCACCTCCACGCCATTTTCACCATCATGGAACGGCCAACCAACAAAAAGAACCACCTGGGCTTCCTTGTCGGGCGGTTTAAAGGAGCCACTGCCTTCATTTACAGCAAACAGAAGTGCGACGGCAAGGTTCAGAACATAGGCAAACACCTGTGGCAGATTGATTACTGGGAAGATTTGATTTCCAGCACCGATGAGCTGCTACATTACGAACGGTACATACGCAATAACCCGAAGAACTGGTCGCGCGACCGATGGGGAGCCATCACAACGTACATGCAGGGTAACAAGAATCTCCTGGATTTACCCAAACGGGCATTTGTAGCATCTCAGGGATTCAGCGCAGCAAATCTAAACCCACGACGCATCCCCTACTCGAGGCACGGGACTTCAGTCCCGACACCCCGGAACATACCTCTCATTTCCACCTTCACAAGCCTACAGGAACGCGAGGTCCTTCGCCGGGCTCTCACCAAAAAGCACCGCATCATCCACGTATGCCCTCAGGGAATCCCTCCAAGGCAGGAACTCTCACCTGAGCAACAGCAAGCCCTCGCAGAAAACCGGCTTCTCTTACTATCCCCGCAACCAAGTGGCTCCCGGCTGAATAAAAAAGTTGCCACCTGGTGTAACGAATACGTTCTGAGGCACGCGTCTGAAATATGGGTGGGAGATATCACCCCCAACGGCATGCTCGACACTATGCTTACCGCCCTGTTGCGGGAGAAATGAATCTTCTACAAAATCCGGGGTTGCCTGTTCAAAATCCAATACGGTGTGCAGTTTGATACCGCCCTTTTCGTGTTGATATGTAGCCCAGGGAAAGGAATTGAGCGAGAGGGTGATGGTGGTGGAATCCAGAAGCTTGATGCGTCTGTGAACTTCCGGGATGTTGTAGCCTTGTTTGAGCTGCTGTCCCAAAGATTTCCTGATAGCATAATATGCATCCCGGAATACTTCCCAGCGGCGATGCTGATTCTGATAAGCGATGGTGGATTTAGAGGGGGGCTTGCTGCCCGCCTAAGTGGTTAATACTTCCTTGCAGACTGCTCATGAGTCCGGCAATGTCACGAATGCCACGACAACCGGCAATGTGACTGAGAATCATCCAGACAAGATGATTCCAGGAATTGAACTTTTTGGCGTTTCTGTCGGAATGATACGTTCTGACAATGGAAGAAAATGCGCTATGGTTTATCAAATCGTTGACAAGCTGTGCACATAATGGTAGGTTGCTGCACGGAGATTGATTCATTTTTTTAGCACCGTCAGTTTAGTAGCTGGCATCCCAGAACTCAATCTCCATTTTTGTTTTCTTTTTCTTCTTAGTTTTGCTTCTCTTCCCCCGACTTTCTTTAGAACGCTTTTTGGACAGCTATGCGCAGCGCCCGGCGCTGCGGGGCTTTTTGCTTTACCTGCAGGCGAGTATCTGCTACACTGCCAGAAATGCGGCGACTCCTTTTCTTCATCGTTTACGCTCTTGTTCTGAGGCTGTGCATGCCCGGTTCTCTGCTGGCTCACGCGCATGATTTCATATATAATCCGGGTGTGGTGAGGGAAGCCGTCCTCATTCTATGCAGTCTGGCCATATGTGGTCTCTTCATTTTCCAGGCCGGCAGGCTGTACCGCCATTTCAGGCTGCATGAATCCCCGGAAACCCCGGAGTGGTGGAGCAAGAGGCTCACCACCATCCCCTTTCCCGGCAGCGCCCCGCGCCAAAAGAGAGAAAACAAGTCTTACCTGCATTCATTCCGGTACGGCACCTTCATCCTGCTTCTGTTATTCTTCAAAACCGGATTCGGAAGATACGGACTCACCGAGCACCTGAGGCATGGGTATAAGCTCAGTGCGGATATCAGCTACCTGCTGGGGACAAAGGCAGATAATTTCACCCTCCGCATGTTCTGCAACAACCGCCCGCAGCAGACGAGCGACGAAGCCACGCGCACCCAGGCCATCATCTGGCTGCTCGAACACGGAGCCGACCCTGACCACCGTCATTTCACCTCGGCCATCGAAATGTGCCTGTACCCCGGAAACCAGCACCTGCTGCCCCTCATGCTGGAACACGGCGGCAAACTGCATGGGCCAGACGGCTTCATGGGCATTCCTCCGGCCGGAGTAGCAGCCAGGCTGCAAGATCCCGGACTGCTGCTCTATGTGCTTAACCATGGCGCAGATGCCAACGCAAAAGCCGTACATTACCACCCGGGCGCCAGCCCCCTGCACTGTGCCGTTGCCGAATCACCCTCGCCAACCGGGCGTGCCGCCGTGAAGGAATGCGTGCAGCTTCTGCTTGATGCCGGAGCAGACGTGAATGCGCTGGATGCGCACGGGCGCACCCCCCTTGACACCATGAGCAGGCCGCAGGGCGAAATCGGCCAGATGCTGCGGGCACACGGAGCCTTGTCGAATCTGGAATTCCCCATTTCCATGCGCGCTGATGAACATAATCTGACCGCAAAACTCCAAAACGCCAACCCCAATCTGCAGGACACTGACATGCAGGGAATCATAGACATGGGGCGATTTATTCTCTATTCCTACAGCCAGACGGGGAAAGGAAATGGTTTTATCACCGTGCCCGGCCCGGAGGGAGGCCTCCATATCCGCTGTTATGATTCCCATGACGATGGCACCATCTACAAGGATGGCTGGGCCCAGATATCCCTGGAAACATGGGGGCCGGACCAATACCGTGACATAGTGGTCCGGTACACCGAGCTGGATACAGATGAAGAAGGCCAGATTACCAGCAGCAGGGAACGTATCGAGGTTTACCACTATTCACCGGAAAGCGGTTCCTTTTCTTCCCCCTGATTCCCAACATCCTACGCAAAAGGCTTGATTCTCTCCCCGCCTTCGTGTATCATGCGCGCGTATGATTCCCTACAAGCACTTCATTCTTGCGGCAGTACCTGCCCTGGTAGCACCTGTTCAGGCTCAGGAACAAGGCGAAACGCTTTCGGCTTCAGACTTTGTCCAGGCCCAGATGAACATTCTGAAAGGCATAACGGAAATGCTCAACATTAAACAGATAGCCAGTGACCCGCAGGAGGTCGCAGCCGGCATCAACCAGCTTTCCGGCATGCTTGTTCAGCTTGCAGCTTGCAAACCCACTGCCACACCGCAGGAAATCGCC
The DNA here is from genome assembly GCA_017546845.1 of Akkermansia sp. Lineage (GTDB taxonomy): Bacteria > Verrucomicrobiota > Verrucomicrobiia > Verrucomicrobiales > Akkermansiaceae > Akkermansia. Next base: position 5,346 of record JAFYRS010000034.1, on the reverse strand, counting down.
ACAATCAATGCTGAGATGGGGGACGAAACCATGGCCGTTGCCTCTGCGCTCCAGCAGGCTCTGCAGAAAACCGCCGATAACAATTTCTACAACAGCCAGGAATTGCTTGCTGCCATCCAGAACTTTGTGGTTGCCATGCAGAGTCTCCAGTAATTCAATCCACCACCGCATCAACCCTGCAACCCGATTGCACTAATGACAACCATCTCCCTTATCCGCACCGTTGGCATCATGGCGCTGGCCGCGCTTGCCCCGCTTTCAGCAAATGGAAATGAAACCGAGATTGCCGAAACCAAGACCGCCAAAAAGGCCAAGAAGACAGCCAGCCCGGTTGTGACAGCCGTGAAGAAAGTAAAGAAGGTCAAAGGCCGCGTAAATGAGAAGGCCGACTACTTCATTTACCTGTACTCCGCCAGCTGGTGCGGGCCGTGCTGCAAGGAAATGCCGGAAATCGTGGAGCTGTACAAGGATATAAAGAAATCTGGCAAGGTGGACATCATCCTTTTCTGCCAGGACAAGACACCCGCTGCTGCTAAGAATTTCGTCAAGAATTTCGGCATCAAGTTCCTGACCGTTATGGGCAACGATGACAAGGCAGCCAAGGTTCCCGGCCACTCCGCCCCCGGTGGAATTCCCCACTGCATCTTTGTAGACCGCAACGGTAAGCAGATTACCTCCGGCCACCCGGGCAACATTTTAAGCGAATGGAAATCCTTTACCATTGACAATGATGCTGCCGGCGCATCTTCTGAAGAATAAACTTTCAAGCCTGCAGAAAGCCCTGTCTTGAGACAGGGCTTTTTTTACAGTAAAAACGCACCCGTTATATACACTTGCCAGCAGGCACAAAAAATGGTAGATTGAACGCACCAATGCCACTCCGAATCAGAAAGACTGCCCTGCTCGTTACCGTTGCCCTGATGGGCGCGCCCTGTTATGCCCAGGAAGAATACGAAGATGCAGAAGAAGCAGTCATGGTGGCCACATTGACCACGGCGAATCAGGAAGCCGCCGCCGCTGGCGATGCCGCGGCGCAATTCCAACTGGCCCGCTGCTATTTCACCGGCAGCGGCACAGCCCAATCCACCGCCAAGGGAATGGAGTGGCTGCGGAAAGCCGCCGACCAGGGATACGCAGAGGCGCAATGCCTGCTTGCCGAATGTTATCTCCAGGGCAACGGAGTCAGCCAGAACGCAGAGGAAGCCTGCCGCTGGTGGGTAAAGGCCGCGGCGCAGAATCACCTGGATGCCATGTACCGCCTGGGCATGGCACACCTGAGTGGTGAAGGCGTGAGTAAAAGCGACACCCTGGGGCTTGCATGGCTGAAACGCGCCGCCGCTGCCGGAAATGCCAACGCCCAGTATAGTCTCGGGTTCTGCCGTCTACAAGGGGTAAACGGCGTACAGAACTTTGCCGAAGCCGCCATTCTTTTCCAGAAAGCAGCAACCGCCGGGCACGCCGATGCGACCTTCTGGCTTGCGTTCTGCAAGCTGTACGGCATAGGCACAGACCGCAATCCTCAGGAGGCCATTCCCCTGCTGGAGCAGGCGGCCGATGGTCTGAGCGGCCCGGCCACAGTGCAGCTGGGGCGTTGCTATGAAGTGGGACTGGCGGTAGAGGCAAATGCCGACAAAGCCTTTGACTGGTATTGGACAGGAGCCCGGATGGGCAGCACCGAAGCATGTTACCGTCTGGGGCTCATGCTGCTGGAGGGGCGCGGCTGCACCCCGGATAAGGAAAAGGCCATCAAGTGGTTCAAGGAAGCCGCCAGCAATGACCACGCCCGCGCCCGGCAAAAGCTCCAGGAAATCACTCAGAATTCCTAACACGCCATGCGCCGCATCGTCACCAGAGGATTCCTTGTTACCATAGCGCTGCTGTCCGCAGCCCTTGGTGACGAAGCTGGCAGCCAGGCCCGGTTCCAGGCACACACGGAGCGGATTCAACAAAACACAGAACTTAATCCCCTGTTCCGCCGGAGGTTGCTCAAACTACTGCCGCTGATAGCCGGGGGAGAACCGGCAGATATCCTCCTGCCCTCCAGCAAAGGGAACACTGCCCTGCACTATGCCTGCGCCATTGGCGATGTGGAGCTGGTCACCGACCTGCTGCAACACGGCGCCAACCCACGGATACGCACCCACCGCGGAGCCTCGCCGGCAGATTGCGCCAGCGGCCCGCACCGCAAGCAGATTCAGCAATTGCTGGCGCAGGCTCCGTCCAGAGAAGCCGCCCCGGCAAGGGAAGCCACCCCGGCAAGGCAGGAAACAACCGCCCCCGCCGAGCCCTCCAGCCCGGATACCCACGAAAAAGCTCTGCACGAGCTGCTGCCCATGATTCAGGAGGGCTACCCCATCGACTATTCCCTGCCCGGCACAGGTGGCTGCACCGCGCTGCACCATGCCTGTGCAACAGATGATTTTGTGCTCGCGATCTGGCTGCTGGAACACGGAGCTGCCCCGCTGGCACGCACGCAAAGAGGCAAAACCCCGGAAGATTACCTCCGGGGCAACAATGCAGAGTTCATCCGCGCACACCTGGTGGAATACGCCACCCACGGGGAGCTGCACCCCCCACACACAGAAGAATGACCCGCCATCTACCCATCACCGCCCTTATCGGCCTTGCCCTGCTGCCGTGTCCTGCACAGCAGGCAGCCCCCGCCCCCGCACCGCAGGTGACCGCCCCGGTCAGCGCAGACATTGCCCGCACTTCGCTGGCAGAGGCCATGGCCATCTACCAGGAATTACGCGAACTGCAACTCCTGCAGCAGGACGGCAAACTGACCGCCGCGCGCATCCTCCAGGCTGCAGAACGCATAGAAGCCCCTCTGGTAACGCTGCGGCTGCTGGCGCCGGCATACCGGGAAAACATCATTTTGCTGGCCGATGCCATTCTCTGGCAAGGGCAATGGATGCTTTGTGTCTATGCCGGCGACTGCGGCATTGATTACGAAGCCCCCTTTCTGGACGAAGGATTTGAACCCCTGGAGCTGCTGAGCGGAGATGCAGAAGACATCCTGACTGACAAAAAGGAAGACCCGGCATTGCGCCAGGCCGTGCAGACGCTGGTGGATAAGCTGGGCGGCGCTGCCGTGCTGCAACTGCCCGGACACCTGCTGCAGAAACGCTGGGCAAAGGATTACAAAACCGCGCTTCATTTCTTCACCGGCATCTGTGCCGCCGCTGCCATGGAAAATGACCAGGACTGCGCCGCTGCCCTGCAACAACAATACGAGACGCTCCGGTATTTCAGACAAGGAGGCGCATGGGAGCTTCTGCGGCTCGATGCCCTGGCAGAGCAATTCCACCTGGCGCTCGCCGAAATCGGCGCCGGTTCGCACCCGTTCGGCGACCCGGTGCTCCCGGCAAACCGCCGCAGCGCAGCCCGGATGCAGGCACTGGCACCCTTCTTCGACACGCTGCCCCACCTGAAAACCCTGTTACTGAAACCGCAGGAAAACGACCCCTCATGAAAAAAGGACTCATCATGGAAGGCGGGGCCATGCGCGGCATGTTCACCGCCGGAGTCATCGACGTGATGATGGAGCACGGCATTGAATTTGACGGCGCCATCGGCGTTTCCGCCGGGGCGGCCTTCGGCGTGAACTACAAATCCCGCCAGATTGGCCGCGCCATCCGCTACAACGAACGTTTCTGCAATGACAAACGCTACTGCAGCCTGTGGAACCTCATCCGCGATGGCAACCTGTACAGCAAAGACTTCTGCTACGGAGAAGTGCCGCTCGTGCATGACCCGTTTGATTTCGAGGCCTATGAAGCCAACCCCATGGAGTTCCACCTCGTCTGCACAGACATTGCAACCGGCAAGCCGCACTACCACAAATTCAAGGGCCGCGAGGACCACGAGTTCGACTGGATACGGGCCTCGGCCTCCATGCCCCTGGTATCGGAAATCGTGGAAATAGATGGGCTGAAACTGCTGGACGGCGGCATTGCCGACGCGATTCCTCTGCAGTATTTTGAAAGTATCGGCTACACGCGCAACGTGGTCATCCTCACCCAGCATGCGGAGTATGATAAGAAGGAAAGCGTGGCCATGCCCTTCATCCGCTTCCTGTACCGCAAATACCCGGCACTGGTGCAGGCTATAGAAGTGCGCCACCTCATGTACAACGCCCAGCGGGACTATGTGAACCGCCAGGAAGCCGCCGGCAAAGCCCTGGTCATCCGCCCCGCCGAGCCCCTGCCCGTCAAGCGCCTCACCAAAGACCCCGCCGTGCTCCGCGCCACCTACAACATCGGCCGCGCCACTGCCGAAAAACGCCTGAACGATATCCGCAACTACCTCGCATAACTCCCCTGTATGGAAAAGATATTACTCATCCTGTTCCTGTTCATCATGATAGGGCTGTGCGTCAGCGGCATTATACCACGGAAGGACGGCACCGTCCACACCTGTTCCGAGCCAGGCTGCATCATCCATGTCAAAAAACAGAAGTTCAGATACACCCGTTGGGTTATGCTGAATATGCTCATCATCGCGCTTCTGGCAACGATATTGTGGTTGGTTCTTCATGAAAAAACCGCGGCAGACAGCCCGGACGCAGGCCATATTATCGCCATTATACTGTACTCTCTGCTCTGCAACCTTTTCCTGAACGCGCTGCTTGGCTTCATTCATGTACTCAAACAGCTCATCACGCAAAAAAAGGAACGAAACCGTCTCACATACGGAAAACTTGCGCTGTTCGCATCGGGAACGATATTCCTCGGGCGCTACGTGTTGAGCCTCCTGAGCACCCTGCTGAATGGATTATAGTCATCTCATTCTGCACAGAGGTATCACGAGCCCAGCCATCGGCAGTGAGCGTTCAGCTATCTGATGTCCGGCTTCAGCCGCTGATTTTTAATTCGCAAATCCTCGGATTCCAAAGCACATGTGTCCCAAAGTTTCGTAGATTGTAATTTATCGGTCTATTCTGGCGCGCGGAGTGCGCGGATTTTTGAGCCCGTCAGGGCGGTATAAAGTAGCGCGGGGTGGAGCCGCGTTAGCGGCGGAACCCCGGGTAAATCGAAAATAATATCGGAGCCCCGAGCATGGCGAGTGGGCGGCATAATGCGTAGCACCAACATAAAGCGTCGCATTCTGTCACCCGTTCCACGGGTTTCTGTTATTTTTTTGAGGTAGCAGGCGCTTGGGGCTTCGAGTCTCGTTTCACTCGCTTTCTACGCCCTCACAGGTCGCGTGCTAACGCACGCTTGCACCTGCCTAACATCTGTCGCCCACTGCCGTGGGCTATGAATTCCGCTCGCTTCCGCCTTCGCTAAAGCTACGCCGTGACAGGACGCTCGCCGCTAAACAATTTAGCAGCGTATTGTCAAT
>JAFYRS010000006.1 GCA_017546845.1 Akkermansia sp. | reverse complement strand
GTGCCGGCGGCTCCGGTGCTGCATGGCGCGGCAAAGAGCACCGCGCCTTCATCGCTGCGCAGCTCCAGCCGCTGGGCGGCTACATCTATGTGAATATTATTCACTATTCCTTATTCACTCAGAACTGCTTCTGCGATTTCGCGTGCAGCGTCCGGGCGGGAGAGCGCGCGCATGGCGTTTTCCATGGCCTCGCGGGCGGCGGGGTTGAGCACCGTGTTGTGCACAAAATCGTGCACCTTTTCCGTGGTGAGGTCGGCCTGCTGGATGAGGACGGCTGCTCCGCGGGTGGAGAAGGCCAGGGCGTTGTGCGTCTGGTGGTCATCTGCCGCAAAGGGGAAAGGAACCAGCAGCGTGGCCTTGCCGATGATGGAGAGCTCCGTGAGGGTGCTTGCGCCGCTGCGGGCAATCACGCCATCAGCCGCGGCGTAGGCGGCGGGCATATCGGAGCAGAAGCCCAGCACGGTGATGTTCGGCGCGCCGCCGGCAAGGCCGTTCACGCGCTCATAATCGAGCCGCCCGGCAATGACCAGGTAGTGGACACCCGGGTCTGCCTTGGCGGCCTCGATGAGCATGCTGTTGAGGTTCTTTGCTCCCTGGGAACCGCCAGTCACCAGAATCACCGGCTTATCGGCGGGCAGGCCCAGGCGTTCGCGGGCTTCGGTCTGGGTGGGCAGGTTGCGGATTTCATCGCGCACCGGGGTGCCGACCACCTCGCAGGTGCTGCTGGGGAAGTGCTGCACGGCTTCCTGCATGCCCACCAGCACCTTGGTGCACCAGCGGGCGGTGAGGCGGTTTGACTTGCCGGGCATGGCGTTGGAATCATGCACATAGGAACGAAGCCCCAGGGCGTGGGCTGCCTTGCAGGGGGGCAGGCTGGTGAAGCCGCCCATGCCGAGCACGGCATCTGCCTTTTCGCTGCGGATGAGCTTCTTGCAGCCCATGTAGGTGGTGAACAGCTTCCAGAGGAAGCCGGGCATGCGCAGCGAGAGGGTGGGGGGCTTGGCAATGGCCGGAATGCTGTGGAACTCGAGGTCGCCGTATTTGCTGGAGGCTTCGGCATCCACCTCCTTGCGGGAGATGAGCAGCACCGGGTGATGCCCCATTTTGCGGAGCTGCTGGGCCACGGCAATGCCGGGGAAGAGGTGGCCGCCTGTGCCACCGCAGGCGATGATGACGTTGAGAGATTTTTCCGTGTTCATGAGTTCTGGATTTCGTGTTGCCTGCGGGTGGGCCAGTAGTTCTGCTGGATGATGGGTGTGTAGCGCTGGATGCTGGTGAGCAAACCGATGGAGGCGATGGTGAAGACGAGGTTGGTACCGCCGCTGCTGATGAAGGGAAGCGGCAGACCCGTGTTGGGCAGCATGGCTGTGACCACCATGATGTTGAGCATGGCGGGCCAGAAGATGGTGCAGGAAAGCCCCAGGGCAAAGATGCGGCCGAAGGTGTCATGCGTCTGCACGGCCAGCGCAAAGCCGGAAATAGTCAGCACGGTGAAGAGCACCAGCACACCGGCAGAGCCCAGCAGGCCCCATTCCTCCCCGATTTCGGCAAAGATGAAGTCGGTGTGCGCATAGGGCAGGTTGCCGTACTTCTCAATGCCGTCTCCCAGCCCCACGCCGGAGAAGCCGCCGCGGGCAAAGGACAGGATGGCAATCCACTGCTGGCGGCCTGCACCCTGGCTGAAGGCCTGCGGGTCGTACCAGGCTTCAATTCGCATCATGCGGTTGGCGCTGCCGGTCATCATCATGTAAAGCACAATGCCGCCCACCAGCATGGAAAGCAGCAGCAGCCACCAGCGCGTGCCGGAAACAAACATCACGCAGAAGCCCGACATGGCCAGCGCTGCGGCTGTGCCCATGTCTTTTTCCACCAGAATGAGCAGCAGCGGCAGCCCGAAGAGGAAGGCCCCGGGAATCACAAAGCCCTTCCAGAAAGTGCCGGCCATTTCGCGGTAGGTGGTGTACCAGTTGGCCAGGGTGAGCATGAGGGTGATTTTTGCCAGCTCACTGGGCTGGAAGGTGAGCCCCAGGTTAATCCAGCGGGCCTCGCCGTTGATCCGCTTGCCGATGCCGGGCAGGAAGCAGCAGATGAGCAGGATAACGCAGATAATCCACGCGATTTTCACGAAACGCCGCCAGATGTGGTAGTCGATGCGGCTCAGGAACAGCGCCAGCCCGATGCCCATCAGGGCAAACATGCACTGCTTGCCCAGGAAGGTGCCGTGCCAGGGCAGCTCGTCCTGCCCGGGTACGCAGGTGCCAGTGCTGGCGACCATGACCACCCCCAGCACAAGCAGGAGGATGAAGCATACCCAGATGCTGATGATGCTGACGCGGGAGGTCATGGCGGCGGTGGTCGGCCCGTTATTCGCTTACCTTGAGTTTCTGGCCCACGCGCAGGCGCTTGGCATCTGCCTGGGTCATGTTGTTAAGCTTGAGGAGCTTGGAAAGTGAAATCTTGTACTTGCGGGCAATGCGGCCCAGGTTTTCACCGCGTTTCACCTCGTGGAACTTAGCCGTTTCCTGCACCACGGGCTGGGCAGCCTGGGCGGCCTGGGCGGCGGCAGAGTCCTGCGGAACGGGCACGCTCAGGTAGGTTCCGCCGGGCAGGTTGGTGCGGGTGGCTAGGGTGGGGTTGGCGCTCTTGAGCACATCCTCGGTGATGCCATACTGGGCGGCTACGCGTCCCCAGGTGTCGCCGGAGTTGACCAGGTGCTTCACCTCCACCGTGGGAACGGCGGGGGCTGCCGGTGCCGGG
>JAFYRS010000033.1 GCA_017546845.1 Akkermansia sp. | reverse complement strand
GGGGCGGTCGGCCCGGCATTGCCGGAAACGGCCACGGCGATATCTGCCCCGCTCTGGCGCATGGCGGCGGTGGCCATGGCGGCCACCACGGGCTCGCTCACCACGGTGTGTTCCTCGATAAGTTCGGCGGGCACACTCAGCAGGCGTTCCTTGGCTTCATTGCAGTAGGTGACCCAGCCGTAGCGGAATACCTGGGAGGCTCCCGGCACTTCGGTGAGGGCGGTGGCAATCAAGCCGCCGGTGCAGCTTTCTGCCGTCGTCACGGTGAGGCCTGCGGCTTTCAGGTTCTCCACCGCTGCAAAGGCTAGTAAATCAATTTCAGGGTTCATGGCAATCAGGCTTCTTCGGGTACTTGAACAGCCACGGTAGCAAAGGCGGCCATGCCTTCGCGGCGGCCCAGCGCGCCCAGTTTTTCGTTGGTGGTGGCTTTCACGCCCACGCGGCGGGGAGCTACGCCCAGAATCGGCGCCAGTGTTTCCTTCATCTGCTGCACGAAGGGCATGATTTTGGGCGCTTCGGCAATGAGGGCGCAGTCTACATTCACCACGCGACCACCCTGTGCCTGCAGCAGCTCAACTGCCTTTTCCACGATGCGCAGGGAGCAGATGTTCTTGCACCCTTCATCGCCTGGTGGGAACCAGTAGCCGATGTCCGGCTCGCCGATGGCGCCCAGAATGGCATCTGCCAGCGCGTGGCAGAGTACATCGGCATCGCTGTGGCCGGCAAGCCCCTTGGTGGGGTGCACCTGTACACCGCCCAGCCAGAGCGGGCGCTCTGTCTCCGAGAAGCGGTGAATGTCGTATCCAAGTCCAACTAGAGTTATCATGAATGATTAATGATTAGTGATTAATGATTAATTTGACTGGAGAATGTCAAGTAATTCCGGGGAGTTCTGCCAGCGGGCTTCATCCGCAGGTTTGCCGTCATTATGAGTGCCGCAGGCGGACAGGCCACAGGCCAGTACGGCACGGAGAAATTCAGCATCCCGGGTGCGTACTGCGGTGAGCACCGGATCGTCAAGTTCCGGGTCATACTCAATCAGCTCGTGTTCCAGGATGATGTCTGGCCAGCTGGTGCGTACTCCCTGCTGCAGCAGGGTAAGGACGATGGGTTTGAGCTGTTCTACTCTGACACCACGTCGTTCCTTATTGATGATACCGAGAATATCCCGCAGCAGGCAGGCCAGCGCGTGGCGGTTATCCCGGCCTGATTCGGCAGAAAAATCATATACACCGCTCTGAATGTGAGCGGCCAGGCAGCTGAGGTCCTCCCCTGCGTGGCTCAGCATGAAGCTCAGTTTGAACTCCGGTTTGATTTTCGGAAGCTGGTGTCTGCGGATGAACTCCTGCATGCCCGGGATCATGCTCTTTGCCAGTTCCAGTGCTGCCGGTCGTTGTTCGTCATCGACTGAGCAGAGGGTCCAGAGAGCATCCATCCAGAGTTTCTGCTTCGTAAACGGGTTATTCTCGCTTTCTGCCCGGCTCAGGCAGACTCTGGCTTTTTCCAGATAGTCTGGCGCGGGAGGGGGAGCCGCCTCTTCCAGGAAGGAGTCGTGGAAGGCTTTCCCTATCCCCAGTGCCAAGATGACAGCAAGGAGGATACCCATGCTCCACATGAGTCCCTTCATGAGCTTCATCATCCTTGTTTCCATACTTCTATCAGTGCGCTTCGAGCCAGTTGGGGGCGGTGTTGGCCTCTACTTCCAGCGGCACGCCGTGCGGCAGGGGCAGGGCGCTGCGCATGGCTTCGGTAATCTGGGGAATGAGCTCGTGCTCGTCCTCGTGCAGGTCGATGAGGAGTTCGTCGTGAATCTGCATGATGAGGCGGCTGCGGCGGCCTTGCAGTAGTTCGGCCACGCGCACCATGGCTATCTTAATCATGTCGGCAGCCGTGCCCTGAATCGGCGTGTTGATGGCGGTGCGCTCGGCAGCGGCGCGCAGGTTGAAATTGGCGCTGTTCAGATCCGGCAGCTTGCGACGGCGTCCGCAAAGGGTTTCGGCATAGCCGCGCTCGCGGGCTTCGCTTACCAGCCTGTCCATGCATTCCTTGACTCCCGGGAATTGCTCGAAGTAGCTTTCGATGAGCCCGGCTGCCTCGCCGCGGGGGCAATCCAGCCGCTGGGAAAGCCCGAAGGCCGAGATGCCGTAGATGATGCCGAAGTTCACCGTCTTGGCCTTGCGGCGCATATCGGCCGTCACTTCCTCATGCGGTATGCCGTAGATGCGGGCGGCGGTTTCGGCGTGGATATCGCGGCCGGAGGTGAAGGCGGCAATCATGCCCGGGTCGCCGGAAAGGGCGGCCATGAGGCGCAGCTCCACCTGCGAATAGTCGGCAGAGAGGATGCTGTGCTGTGCATCGCGCGCCACAAAGGCGCGGCGGATGAGCTTGCCCGCCTCCGAGCGAATGGGAATGTTCTGCAGGTTCGGGTTCTGGGAGGCCAGTCGCCCGGTGGCCGTGACCATCTGCAGCAGGGTGGAGTGAATGCGTCCATCCTTCGGGGAGATGAAGCGGGGCAGCGCATCCAGATACGTTCCTTTGAGCTTGCTCAGTTCGCGGTATTCCAGAATATCCGCCACCAGCGGGGAGAGGGGAACGAGCTTGCGGAGCGTTTCCTCATCGGTCACATATTGCCCGGTGCGGGTCTTCTTCGGCTTGGCAAGCAGCTTCATGTCATCGAAGAGAAGCTCACCCAGCTGCTTGGGGGAGTTCAGGTTGATGGGGCGGCCCACCTGTTCATCGATGCGGGAGCGGATGCTGTCAATCTGCGCTCCCAGTTCCTCAGAGCTCTTCTGCAACAGCTCCGGCTCCACGCGCATGCCCTCTTCCTCAATGTCTGCCAGCACCGGCACCAGCGGGAACTCGATGCGGCGCATCAGCTCCTCCTGCCCGGCTTCCACCAGCTGCGGTTGCAGCACCCGGTACAGCCGCAGGGTCACATCGGCATCTTCGGCGGCATATTCAGCCATCGTCTCCACGGGAACGGCGGCTGTGTCCATGTCCTTACCCTTGCCGGCTATGTCTTCCAGGTGAATGGTCTTGTATTGCAGCATGGCTTCGGCCATCTCATCCATGCCGTGGCGCAGCTCCGGATACAAGGCGCTGTGCGCCAGCATGCAGTCAAAGAATGGACCGTTCACCACCAGTCCTGCCTGTTGCAGCACCTGAATGTCGAACTTGGCATTCAACCCGATTTTTTCCGCCTTGCCGGCAAAGGCGGAGCGGAAGCAGTCCAGCCAGCTTTCCTCTGCCGCGGGAATGTAGTAGGCCTCGTGCTCCGTGAGTGCCACGGAGAAGCCCAGCATCCTATCCGTGAGCGGGTCGAGCCCGGTGGTCTCGGTGTCAAAGGCCCAGCGGTCAGCCTGCTCCATGTGGGCTGCTAGGGCGGCGCGGGCCTCCGGCGTGTTCACCAGGTGGTACTGGTGCGGGGTGGTGTTGATATCGGCCAGCTGGGGCAGGGTGAACAAATCGAGCTGCGTTTCTCCCTCCTCCGTTCCGGCAGGGGCTGCTGCGGCGGCAAAGAGTTCGCCCATATCGGCATCGTTCTGCTGTGCGCCGCAGAGCTTCTTTGCCAGTTCCTTGAATTCCAGCTTCTGGAGGATATCGCCCAGGGCCTTGGTGTCGAACTCCTGAATGCGGCAGTCCTCCAGCGCGATTTCCACGGGAACATCGCGGCGGATGGTGACCAGTTCGTAGGAAAGGCGTGCGGCTTCAGCATTCTGCTCAATCTTTTCGCGCATCTTGCCCTTGATTTCGGCACTGCGGGCGAGCATGTTCTCAATACTGCCGAACTGGGTAATCAATTTTCTGGCGGATACGGCACCCACGCCGGGCACGCCGGGACTGTTGTCGGACGCATCGCCCATGAGCGCCAGGATATCGATAATCTGGCGCGGGTTCTCAATGCCCCATTCCTCCAGGAAGTCGGTCACCCCCACCGTCTCGAACTCGCTGCCTTTCTTGCCGGGGCGCCAGAATGAGCAGGTAGGCGAGAGCAACTGCCCCAGGTCCTTGTCCTTGGAAACCATGTAGGCGTGCATGGTGCCCGCTTCATCGCTCATGCGCGTGATGGTGCCGATGAGGTCATCGGCCTCATAACCGGGCATGCGCAGGGTCTTGATGCGCATGGCGGCCAGAATCTCCACAATCCAGGGGATGGAATCGCGCAGTTCCTGCGGCATGGCCTGGCGGTTTGCCTTGTATTCGGGGAACCGCTCGTGGCGGAAGGTCGGGCCGCTGGGGTCCAGACAGGCTACAATATGCGTGGGCTTTTCCTTGTCGATGAGGTGCACCACTGTGTTGATAAAGCCGAACATGGCCGAGGTGTTCAGCCCGGAGGAATTGCGCATCGGGTTGTTGATAAAGGCGTAGAACGCGCGGTAAATGAGCGCCATGCCGTCCAGTATGCAGATAGTAGCCATCAGGCGGTTAATTTAGCATATTGCCCCCGCCTGGTGCAAGGGAAATGCGGGACATTGCCGTTTTTTCTAAGAAAAGAACAATCCCCAACCCGGGAGAGTTGGGGATTGTTAAAGAAATATTGATAACCAATGAATAATGGAGCGGATGCTTATCTGCCCGTAAAGCTGTTTTTCTCTTCTTCCTCTGCGTCGAGTTTATCCGCGAAGTCTCCCTGGTTGGCTCGCATGAAGCTCTGGACTTTATCAAGCAGGGCCATATCAACATCGACAGGTTCTTCTTTCTTCTTTTTCTTCTTCTTTTTGGAATCGTCCTCGGGATTGTCCCAATTGCCGAATTGCTGCTTGGGGCTTACGTTATTGCGGTATTCCAGGAAATCCTTGTAGAGTTTTTTGCGTTGAGATCCCAACTTGGTATGGGCGGGAGTAAGGTCTTCTACGGTGATTGTCATGCCGTTGACCACGAGGCTTCCTCCATCAGCGTAAAGGTTAGCGTATTTTTTTACAATGTCTCCTGCGGTCTTGTTTATTTTTTTGTAGTCCTTTTCATTTTTCGCTTTTTTGAGCATGTTGGTCAGCTGTCGCATGGCCTTGTACTCTTCTGCTGCCTGTTTCTGGCAGGCGATGGATTTGGCGCGCTTCCATTCCTTGGAGCCTTCCTCCGGGCCGGTGGCCTCTTCTGTCTTTTCTTCTGTGGCTTCTTCTTCGGGCTCAGCATAGATGGGCTGCACGGCAAGGGTGATGCCCACCAGCAGGCAGAGGATGCTGAAGGTGAAATGTGTGAGTTTCATAGATGATAATGAGTGTTTACGCGTTGCATGTTAGACTGAAATGCGCCGGAGGTCAAGACAAATAACATGCGGCTGCCGTGGTGAGCACATGTGTCCCAAAGATTGCATAACAGGCTAAAGTATCAGTTCTAATTTGAAAGAAGCCCCCCAGCTGACGAAAAACGAAATTGTAATCGGCGAGCGTAGCGAGCGGAATTCATAGCCCACGGTAGTGGGCGTAAGATGGTAGC
>JAFYRS010000032.1 GCA_017546845.1 Akkermansia sp. | reverse complement strand
GCGCGAGGGTCGTCGCCCCAACTTCGCTGGCAAGGCTCCCTTTGCTCCCCAGTTTGGCCCGCAGGCTCCCCAGTGCCCGAAGTTCGGTATGCAGTGCGGTGAGCGCCGCCCCCACTTCGGTATGAAGCGCGAGGGTCGTCGCCCCAACTTCGCTGGCAAGGCTCCCTTTGCTCCCCAGTTTGGCCCGCAGGCTCCCCAGTGCCCGAAGTTCGGTATGCAGCGCGGTGAACGCCGTCCTCACTTCGGCATGAAGCGCGAGGGTCGTCGCCCCCACTTCGGCGGCAAGGCTCCCTTTGCTCCCCAGTTCGGTGGCAAGGCTCCCTTCTGCCCGCAGGCTCCCAAGTGCGGAAAGTACTAAGATAAGTCTGCCGTTGATTTCAACGATATAACGTAAAGACTTTGAATCGCCGCCCGGAATAATCCAGGCGGCGATTCCGTTTTCTGGCGCGGGAATATAAGAAAAATAAAAAAAATAATATTCTGGTGTAGATTTGAAAAAATATTTTCGTTCCAGTAAGTGAGAGGCGGTGCATCCTGCACCTTGACCCCCTTAAATCCAACCATAGAAAATAAATCATTATGAAGAAAGCTCTGCTTATCGCCCTGTTCGCCGCCATGCCCATCATGGCCCAGGAATGCCCCAAGATGCCCTGCTTTGCCGGCCCGAAGCCCTGCTGCAAGAAGATGCAGCGTCCCCAGCTCTCTGAGGAGAAGAAGGCCGAGATGAAGGCCAAGTTCATGGAGAAGTTTGACGCCGACAAGGACGGCCAGCTCTCCGATGCCGAGAAGGAAGCTGCCAAGGCTGAGATGAAGGCCAAGTTCGAGGCCCGTCGCTCTGAGATGAAGGCCAAGTTCATGGAGAAGTTCGACGCCGACAAGGACGGCCAGCTCTCCGACGCTGAGAAGGAAGCCGCCAAGGCTCAGTTCCAGAAGCGCGGCCCGAAGGGCCCCCGCTGCGGCAAGAAGGGCCCCCGTTGCGCCAAGGGTCAGCGTCCCCAGCTGTCCGAGGAGCAGAAGGCTGAGATGAAGGCTAAGTTCGAGGCTCGTCGCGCCGAGATGAAGGCCAAGTTCATGGAGAAGTTCGACGCCGACAAGGACGGCCAGCTCTCCGACGCCGAGAAGGAAGCCGCCAAGGCTGAGTTCAAGAAGAACGCTCCCAAGTTCCAGAAGCGCGGCCAGAAGGGCCCCCGTCGTGGCTGCAAGTGCTGCAAGTAAGAAAATCTTTACCGTTGAGTAACGGTATAGCATAGAGACGCTGAGCACCGTCCGGAGTCATCCGGGCGGCGTCTCAGTTTTTTTTTACAGGCAGCTGCCTGGTGTTCATTAAAACGCTCCGCCTGGAATATCTCCCAGGCGGAGGTATTATCAACTTACTTTCCGGAATACTCCTCCAGGAGTGCCACCATCTCCTGATGCCCTGCACCGTGCGCATAGTCCACGGGGGAGAAGGCATCACCACAATAGGAGAGATCACACAGAGTTGCTCCGCGCTCCAGAAGGAGCCGCACTACCTTCACCTGATTATTCAGAACGGCTTCCACCAGCGGGCTGGTGATATCTTCCAGGCTGCTTTCATTCGGGCTGGCTCCCTTATCCAGCAGGTATCGGCAGATTTCCACGCAGCCATTCCGGGCTGCAATGCTGAGCATGCTGCCGGTGACCTCCTCACAATCGCACAGACAGTAGGAATGCACTGAGACCCCGACCTCCTCTACCAGGCGGCGGATAAGCTCCAAATCACCCCAACCGGCAGCCGAGGTGGGGAAAGCCTCCCCTTCCACCGGAATCAGATAATCACCTTGCCAGGCTGAGATTGCACTAGTTATCACTGTATCGAGTGAATATCTGGAATGTATATCCCAAAGCAGCCCGGGGCAGTATTCCCAGAAATTGTTGCAATTTTCATCTGCCAGTTTCAGCAGCAGCAGGAACTCATCCTCCGGAAGATTCTCTACGGCCAGGTCCATGATTTCAGCCCATTCCTCTTGATTCATTTCCTCAGGGCAATTAAACTGGCGCCCGTCAAGTTCGATTTCGCACTGCTCCGTAAGGCGTTTGATGATTTCTTCTACGTTTTCGTTGATTTCGGTGTTCATGATTTGTATATCGATTAGTGTAAATATGGGAGGATTAGAACTGAGATTTCAGAACAACATTAAGCGGATGAGGGTATGCACCGTTTATGCTGGCGCAGAGCTTTCCTTCCTTGAAATCTATATAGAATGACCATTTTTCACCATTCATAGTATCGCAATAGTCGTCATGATATCGTTTCAGTTCCGGCGCAGGTATGGAATAAATAGCTTCGATGCCATCTTCAACCGATGTGCAGTAGAAGTTGTAATCCTCTTTACTGATGATGCAATTCTCAACTTTATTGAAGGATACATTAATCCACATTAAATCGGGATTCAAATCCGTAGGAGAGCTGCTGGTGGAAGAACACCTGCGGTCCAGTTTCACGATGTGGCGTGTGGGGAATTCAGGACCAAAGCCCTGAATTCCTTCACGAATCTGCTCTTTTAAAACAGCATGCAGGTTCACCGCAAAACCGGCATTTTGGAACACACCGGCCAGGCGGGCAAACAAATCATGGATGATGACGGTCTGCATTTCAGTTAAATTGTCGGGGAGGCAACGGAACATCTCCACCTTGGAGGCTACACCGCTGGCAAGCAGAGCAAGAATCTGCACGGCGGTGTCCCTGATATCGGCGGGATAAATGCGGATATTGCGGAATGGATTATTATTGCGCTCCATGGTTCCCATGGAGTATGTGGTGCATGCTTCACCATCGAAGCGCACACCCATCATCTGAGAAGGTGATTCCCTCAGTGCTTCCTCCAAGGTTTCGCGCTCGAGCATGTAAGAAAAGCCTTGGGCGTTGCGGAAGTTTTCATCCCGCATGAATTGCTGCACCCCTGCCCAGGCTGCAGCCAGTTTTTCCAGAGGAAGAGTTGCAGAATCGACGCTGTATTTCCAGCCGGGCTGCACCATCTGGCATTTTGCGGAGTGACGAAGCCAGGAGTAATGTTCGAACGGACGCATATCAATATTGTTCATTTTGTGTTGTTTTCTATTGTTAGTGTTGATGTTGTGGGGGTAAGGAAGGTGTGTTTTTTCTGAATATGTAGAAAAAATGTTCTGTTAATTCTTTTTTTGTGAAAGTAAAAAGAGCTTGTTTAACGCAGGCTCAGCCAAGATGCTTTTCGAGCAACTCTACCATTTCTTCATAACCATTTTCCATGGCGAAGGAGATGGGGGAGTAGAGTTCGCCCTCATAAATGAAATCATGCTGCTCTGCACCATGCTGCAGCAGCAAGCTCACGATATTGTACATATAATACATCGAACTGCCTATCAAGGCCTGAGCAAGCGGGCGATACTGCTTCTCTGTCTTCACATTCGGGTTGGCCCCCTGTTCCAGCAGATAGCTTACCAACTCCGCACTGGTGGAGTTGATGGCGAAGTTCAGCAACGAGCCGGAATCCTGAGGTCTGACTCCGGTATGTTCCGCATTCACGGAAATACCGACTTCTTCCACCAAGCGGCGGACAAATGGCAGGTCACCCTTGGCGGCTGCCTTGAAGGGAACATTGCAGCTCTCATCCGCATCATCCAGCGGGAATCGGCTGTGGGCCAGCCTGGCTACCTTGATGGTCATATCCTCGGAGTGAACCTTATACACGTGCTCGCACAGTTCTGAACCATGCGTTGCCCAGTAGGCATTTCCCGCAAATTCGTCTGCCAGGTCTACCATGACATCGAGCTCGCGTTCCGTAAGTTCACGAGCCGCGGTGTGCATGATATCACACCAGTCACTAGTGCTGAGCTTTTCTCCCGGGATGAGCCGGCGGTGATTTACATAAGCCTCAAGTCCATGTTTCCTAATCAGGCGTTTACGGATGGCAGAGCGCAATTCGATAACCTTCCGCTCACCGCTATCAGTAATCGCTTCGGAGGGGAGGACGGCTGGACGTACTGATTCCGTAACAGGCTGAACCAACACCTGCAGTTCAGTCTTCATCTGCTCCAGCGAATCTGTCTGCATGATTTCCCATAGCCTGTTTACCTGCGGTGTGAATTTAGGCATGGAATGCTTCATCTCCTGCATGTAAGTATACAGCAGATGCTGGCGCATGCAGGAATCGGTCATGCGTTCGAAGGGAAGCTTACCATCATTATCGCGCACGGCGGCGGATGCACCATTTTTGATGAGCGAATAGGAGATTCCGGGGCTAAAGGCATAGTGCATCGGCGTTCTTCCGTTGTTTGCAACAGCGTTCACCTGCGCCCCGTGCTTCACAAGCATATCCACAGCCCATGCGCCTCTGGCGAGGTGCAGCGGAGTCATACCAAGCTTGTTGCGGGCATTGGGGTCAGCACCGGCCTCCAGTAGAATTTCCATGCACTCGCGGGAAGTACACAGATGCAGCGGGGTCAGACCATCGTAATCAGCAGCGTTCACATCCGCGCCGGCTTCCAGCAGCAAGCCTACAGCTTCCGGGGAGTCGGCAGCGTGCAGGGGGGTGCGGCCGTTAAGTGACCGCACATGGGGATTCGCACCAGCCTCCAGCAGCATTTCCACGGCATCGGCATGCGATGCCACTCTGTGCAGCGGGGTCAGGCCCCTTTCGTCGCGATGATTCACATCTGCCCCGGCTGCAATCAGCGCCTGATAAGTGCTGTGGGATATATAGAGGAACAGGGCCGTGCGACCCAGTGCACCGGCATGATTCACATCCAGCCCCATACCCAGCAGGCGCTGAACCACTCCCCCATCTGCTGCAGCCATGAGCAGGCTGAAACCATGCCAGGTATCCGGAGTCTCTCTGAACCCGGCATCCAGCATGGCATGCTGCACTTCTGCATTAGCGCACAGGTACCAGGGATTCATGCCCTGGAAATTGCACGCATTCATATCCAGCCCGGCCTCAAGCAACAACTTCAGATCTTCCGCCCGCCGTATGTAGTTCAAGCAGGTTTCACCGCGTGGTGAGGTGGCGGTAAGGTCTGCCCCGTTTTCGTAGAACAAGCGTAGTTTACCATGCTTTGCCGCCAGAAACACGTCCGGTGTGCCTGACTTTGTGCAACCATCCACGCGGGCGCCGGCCTCCAGCAACACGCGAATCACCTCCTCGTTATCGTTATATAGCAGAGGCGTAAGCCCATTCTCATTGCGAAGATGCAAGTTTGCCCCCTCGGCCAGCAGGGCGCTTGCCACCTTGCCATTACGCGCCAGATGCAGCGGTGTCAGCCCCTTCGTATCGCTCACATTCACATTGTGCCCTTCCTGCACCAGTTTCGCTACCATGTCAGCAGATTCAACTCTGTGCAAAGGATTCCACCACAGCTCACATGGCTTATCCTCATTCTCCTCGTCATCGGCAAAATCATCATCGTATGATTTATCCATGGCTTCACCCAGCAGACGGATAACCTCCGGGTAGATGGTCAAGTCGATGGGGCGGTCGCCGGAATCAGTCATCGCAAACGGGTTTGCGCCTTTTCTGAGTAGAACTTCGACCATTTCCTTATTGCCGCGCAGCGCCTGCATATGCAGCGGAGTAAGCCGTGAAATAGAGGCATGTTCCTTCGGCAAAGCAGCGGATCTGGCATGGGTGCTGCTGAGCCTGGCTGCCAGTGTAGAGGCTTCACTGTAATCGCACAGGTGCATGCAGGTGAAGCCGCCGAATTCGCTGGCGTCGATGTCATGCCCGTCTTTATAGAGCCGGATGATTTCCTCCTCACTGGTGGCGTTCAGCAGCTGGCGGAGGGTATCGGTGGTGGTGTTTTGTGTTTTCATGGTGTTATTAAACATTGTTTTTTTGTATGTTAGGGTTGTTATATAGAGGAAAAATCAAAATATGAGGAAACAAAAAAGGATACCCTACAAGAAAAATAGGATATCCTGACTACAAAAGTGGGGTTTTTTACCACTTAGCCAAAAAAAGAGACGATTAGAAGAAATCGCCCAAGAAATTTGTAAGTGATGGTCTTATTATTATTATTCCCTTGCCATTCCCAGTGAACCAGCCCAAGGGGTACGGCGACATTATACCATGGTTACTCAGGATGTCAAGTCAGGCTTAAAAATAAATGTCTGCCGATTTGACAACAATTCTGCAGTGTTGTAGAATGCACAATATATAATACCTTGAGGTCAGAAAACTGATGCAGAGGTAAAAAAAGCTAACACAATCTTATTTAATTATCAGCATTCCCCTGTCATGGCTACAAGATATGAATACAATTGCCTGTTATTCGATGCATCGAAGAAAGGGAATCTTTCTGAAATGAAGCGGGCTTTGAATAATGGAGCCTACGTTGATTTTCAGAAAGGTAAGGGGAGAACCTCCTTGTATTTTACATGCCGCCAAGGACTGACGGACTGTGTCCGCTTACTGCTAAACTATGGAGCAACTGTTAATATCAGAAATTCAGAAGGTCAAACACCCTTGCATGTTGCCATTCAGCATGGTCATGTGGAATGTGTGCGGCTACTGATAGAGGCGGAAGCTGACATTTACCAGCCGGACTGTATGGGGATGACTCCCTTGCATTACGCGATTCAGCGGGGAGATGAGGACTGCATCCGCCTTCTTATAGAAGCAGGCGTGGATATACACCAGCAGGACAAGGATGGTATGTCTCCTATACATTACGCTTGCTATTGCGGACAGATGAACTGCATCCGCCTTCTTATAGAAGCAGGCACTGATATACACCAGCAATCCGGAAAAGGTATAGCACCTATACATTATGCCGTTCTGCGAGGTCATATGAACTGCGTTCACTTATTAATGGACGCAGGCGTGGATATACACCAGCAGGACAAGGATGGCAGGTCTTCACTTCATCATGCCTGCAACCATGGTAGAGTGGATTGTACCCGCATACTCATAGAGTCAGGATTCGATATTCATCAGAAGGATTCTGCCGGATGTACACCCCTGCATCTAGCCGCCAGAAATGGCTATACCAGGTGCGTTCTTCTTCTTTTAGAACATAGAGCAGCGATAAACGCGCAGGATTCCCATGGCTCTACCCCGCTACACTACGCCTGCCTGCAAGGGCATCTGGAATGTATACGCGCTTTATTGGCACAAGGCGCCGCTGCCAATTTAAAAAATAGCCAAGGCTGGAATTCTCTTCATTGCGCCTGCTGGAAAGGCCAGACAAAAAGTGTACGCCTGCTCATTGAATCAGGCTTGGATTTGAATGCGCAGGATGTAGAGGGCGATACTCCCCTGCATCTGGCCCTAGGTAACAACTACACGAATTGTGTCTTTCTTCTAATTGATAAAGGCGCAGATTTTCTCTCAATGAGAAATTCCGCTGGTGAAACAGCGTATGATATTGCCAGACGAGAGAATATGCAGGAAATTTTGAGTTGTATGCACCTTCTCTGCTGCCAAACTGAAGACCTGTCCTTATCTAAAAAGGAAGCCAATGATCTTTTATGCATAGCAACGAAAACAGGTAACCTGAGGGGGATTGTACAAGGCTTGGATAACAAGGCAGATATCAACGCCATATTCGACGATGCTGCTGCTGCTTTGCATTATTCTGTTCGTGCAAACAACATCGATTGTGTGAACGTACTCCTATCGAGGGGAGCTAATGTAAATCTGAAGAATTCTCATAATCTGGTCCCTCTGCATGAAGCGTGTTTTAGAGGTTATGAGACATGTGTTCGTTTGCTTATTAATGCTGGGGCTGATACAGATATTGATTACCTTAATAAATACTCACCTCTGTATCTAGCCTGCATGGAAGGTCACACTGAATGCGTAAGACTGCTCCTGGAAGCAGGGGTTAAGCCTGACATACATATACTGTATAACAATACGCCTTTACATGCTGCTTGCAGGGCTGGGCATGTTGAATGCATACGATTACTCCTGGCTGCTAAGGCTGATTTCAATGCCACCGATGAAGAAGGGAATCATCCTATTCACCTTGCCTGTAAGGCAGGAAACGTAGAATGTATCAGGTTACTTTTAGCTGCAGGTGCTCATATTCATATGATAGACGGCCATTTTGACACCCCTCTACATATAGCTTGTAGATACTCAAATTTGGAAGCATGCAAATTCCTCATTGAATCTGGTGCAGATGCCTTCCGCCCCAATTGCCTCGACAAGCAAACCCCGTTCGACATAGCAAAAAGTCTGGGCTTGGATGACCTTGTCTCCCTGATGCTCGAGAAACAAGGTAACGGTTCATAACGAGAACTGCAAGTTCCTTCCCCTTCCACCCCGAAGAGACCTGGTTACAGCTCTGCGGGGTGCTTTGTTTACGATTATTTCGTTAATCATAAATGAAGAAACTAAGTTATTTCTGACAAAATTAAACAAGCTCTTGTTAAGAGGTTCTTTAATAAAATACCCTTTATTAAAGGGTATTTTGTTAAAATGCTCTTTAACGTTCTGCATTTAGAATAAATGGCATAAATATAGTTTGTCCTGATATTTCTTATTGACAAGCGAACTTTTTATATACTATAATTCGTCCGACAGCTAAAATAGCTTCTAACTAAAACACAAATTTAAATGACTATGACTACTACACAGCTAGCAAAGACACTGGCAGATATGTATGCCAACGCCCCCAAGGGGGATAAAGTAACCATGATTCACCTTTTTGGTGTTCGATATGCACCAGACATCGCCTTTTGCGGAGATAGTGTGACAAGAATTGTCGAATTATCGAAGATAGGTACTTCTTATGTAACGGAAGTTCATAAAGGTATTCGCCTCAGTAAGTATGTAACTGCAAACTAAATTGAGATAAAAACCTAAAAATCTTCCTGCGTCTGGCCGCTACCAGACGCAGGAAGAAAGAATGAATACACAAAAAGAGCCACCTGATGGCTCATACCATATAAGCAAGAGAATACGCCTCGTCTTAATATGGAGAAGACCATCGTGCAACTAGAGTCAAAAAAAAATCCCCATCGTATGGCCATACGGAATGAATCCGGTTACGATTTCAAGGTTTATGGCTACATCTGTGACATTCGTGATTCAAAAATAGAAACACCATATGGATATGGGTTGTGCTTACCTTCTGGCTATAACAAGGATGTAAAAGAAGCTACAAAGTTGGTCTCCCAGAGATTAATTAATTGTGGAATCAGCTGTATAGATATATTTTTATCCAACCTTACTTTGAGTTCGTGGGTTGAATTAAGGGAACATGAGGTTTGGAATACGCGTCCAGAGATGGAGCTTGCAGAAAGAATGCGTTTCTACATCAGGCAGTCGTCGTGTATGATTGCATCAAAGGATTTTACCCAGGATTTGATTATGTATCTGGTTACTGGAGATCAAGCAAATCTCCCCAAAAATTCTGATGATAGTCAGAACATTT
Organism: Akkermansia sp.; assembly: GCA_017546845.1. Lineage (GTDB taxonomy): Bacteria > Verrucomicrobiota > Verrucomicrobiia > Verrucomicrobiales > Akkermansiaceae > Akkermansia. The sequence goes on along the minus strand of JAFYRS010000032.1, from coordinate 3,300 downwards.
CTGATTCGGCATGTGATATTGAAAACACAAGGGATTCTAACTCTACATCTTTTCGGACTAGTGAAAAGATCACGTCGCGTAATTTTTTTTATCAATGGCTGCTACAGGTATTTTATAAATGGCTTTCATTCATTAGAAATCCTGCCCGGGGATATCGTTCCATATAGTGAATAGGAAGATGTTTTCTTCTATGCAACATTTAGCACAGGAATTTTCCTAAAATCAAATAGCATAAATCTGAAATGAAAAATCGCTTCGGCAAGGGCGAACGCAGTCCGAAAGTCCCCACCACCACGAGGCGCAGATTTTATTCGGAGCGGGGGGCTTTCCTGTCGGCGTAGGCGAAGCCGAAGACGGAAGTCCCCCCAATGCTTACTAAGGTCCCGTGCTCCGACAGATATGCACCCCGCCAATTCCTGATTTTTAGATGATAGGCTAATTATGCAACACAAAATCCCGCCGCCCGGATTACTCTGGGCGGCTGGTTTGGTGTGATGAAAAATCAGTTGTGGAGTTTGAGCTTTTCCACGTATTTGGCAATCATGTCGACCTCGATATCGACGATGGTGCCGGGGGAGTAGCAATGCATGATGGTGCGCTCCCAGGTGTGGGGGGTAATCCAGAATTCGAGTTCATCCGGGCCGGTGATGTTGGCCACGGTGAGGGAGACACCATCGATGGCGATGCTGCCTTTGTCGATGACATAGCGCATGTATTCCTGCGGGATGCGGATGCGCACCATGTGGTCCTGCCCCACGGGGGTGATGCTGGTGACACTGCCGGTGGTATCGACATGGCCCATGACGAAGTGGCCACCGAAGCGGCCGTTGCCGCCCATGGCGCGCTCCAGGTTGCAGAAAGAACCCACCTGCAGCTGCCCAAGGCTGGTGACACGCAGGGTCTGCGTGAGCAGGTCGAATTCCACCCGGTTTCCGTCAATCTTATCGACGGTGAGGCAGCAGCCATTCACCGCCACAGAGTCCCCCAGCGCCAACTCTGCCGCAAAGGGGATTTCCACCGCATAGCGCGCGCCGCTTGCCACGGCGGTGCGCTCCAGCACCTTGCCGGTGCATTCCACGAGTCCTGTGAACATAAGTCGTTTTCTTTAATCGCCGAAGTAGATGAAGTTATACAGGCAGAAGATGATGAAGGTGGGCAGTGCGGCCCAGAGGAAGAGCTGCAGGGCGCTGATGCCGTCCTTGAAGTATTTGCCCAGAATGGCCTGGCCGGCGGGGTTGGGGGCGTTGGCGATGACGGTGAGGCCACCACCGGTGACAGCACCGGCAACGATGGCGTAGCGGATGTGATCAGGCAGGTTGGGCACGGTGCTGGAAAGGAAGGTGACGGAGGCGTTGTCATTGAACGCGGTGAGGATGCTGGCCAGCCCCATGGTGGCGGTGGCGCCCAGGTCAGCCAGGGCCTGCAGCACGGGCTGCATCCACCAGCCCTGCACGCCGCCCAGGATGAGCAGCCCCGCAAGGAAGAAGGCTACCAGCAGCGGCACTTTGATGGAGAAGGCGTTCTGGTACTGCGGGGTGGCCATGGTGAAGCCCAGGAAGAAGAGGAAACCGCCCACAAAGATGGCCGGGTGGTGGGCAAAATACACGGTCCACACCAGGAAGAAGATGGAGACAGCATATACCCAGACAGGGATAACATCCTGACGGTCTTCCCAGGAGGTGGGCACGGCGGTATCAAATGCGCTGTTGGCGCGCTGCACTTCTGCCAGGCGTTTGAATTCCTTGGTGAAGATAAGGAAGTAGATGACATTGGCAATGATGATGCCAACGATGGCTTTCCAGCCGAAGTGGATGAACATGTGGCCCATGTCCCAGTTCCATTTGCCGGCTACCATGACGATGGGCGGGGCGGCAAAATGGGTAAGTGTGCCGCCCACGGATACGTTCACAAAGAGCAGCGCCAGGGTGGCATAGCACAGAGAGGGTGCGGGTTTGAGGTGGTAGAATTTCTTGGCCAGCAGAATGGCGGCCAGGGTCATGGCGGCGGGCTCGGTGATGAAGGAGCCCAGCAGCGGCGCAATGCAGAGCACGGAGAGCCACCAGGCGGCCGGGGTGCTGCCGCCCATGCTGGCGGCGAATTTGAGGGTGTTTTCTGCCAGGCGGTAAATGGGGCGCGAGGAGGCTATGACCATGATGACAGCCACGAAGAGGGGTTCTGTGAAGCTGGTGTCGTGGTCAATGTAGCGCAGGAAGTCATCCATGCTGTAATAGTGCTGGCAGACGAAGGCGAAGGGGATGATCCACAGGCCGAATACCACCTCTACCTCGCCCAGGAAATGGCAGAGGGTGCTGCCGAAGGAGACGGGCATGCGCTGCTCCGGATGCAGAATGCGGAATTTGGCATCGCGCAGTTTCTGCTTGTGGGCTTTTTCCATGTGGTGCGCCCATTTCTGGAACATGGGGGCCATGAAGGTGTGCAGAATGGCCAGCAGGAAGATGATGGTGGCGGCCAGGTTGAAGTTATCTACCTTGACGCGGTGCACGAGCTTGTCCCACAGGCCCATGCCTTCTTCCCCCTTGGAGTAGATCTGCAGGGGGATGGGGAAACGGCTGTACTGAAGCTTGCCGTTGGTGTAGTGGTGGGTCCAGGCGGCCAGCTGGCCGTCCGGATCTGCGTGGTAGACGGTCTTGCCGCATTCCGGGCAGGGTTTACGCGTCATGGGCAGGGCAAATTTCACCTTCATGGCGGCGTGTTCCAGCACGGTGTGGCCATCGTATGCGTGGTGCTCCTGGGCCAGGTATTGCTGCAGGGCTTCCAGGCTCATGGATTCTGCAGCAATCATCAGGGCATTCTGCGCGTGGGCGCAGAGGTTAAGACTCTTGATGAGTGCATCCTTGGCCTCAGCTTCTGCGCGGAGTTCCTCCACGGTGGGCACGGCATTTGCCCCATGACTGGTGCATGCCGGCTCCGGCAATGTCACTACTTCTGACACTACTTCCTCCTGGGCGTGCACACTGCCCAGCAAAACCATGCTGCACCAGATGAATGTTCCGATTAACCACTTACGCATAACTTTTCAAAACGTTCAGAATCATACTAACACACGCGCTGCCGCGTTGGCGAGCAAAAAAGCACTTTTCAGCGGCGTTTACGTGCTAAATTCAGCAATTTATCATACGCGCGGCTTTCTCCGCGGGCGGCTGCTTTGCGGTACCAATAGGCGGCCAGCTCCGAACTGGCGGGGGCTCCCAGGCCGGTTTCAAAGCATTCGCCCAGTTTGAGGGCGGCAGCGGCGTGCCCCTGCAGGGCGGCGCGCTCCAGGCAGCTGCAGCCACCGGC
>JAFYRS010000031.1 GCA_017546845.1 Akkermansia sp. | reverse complement strand
GCTTGCATGTGGGCTTTAGTGCCGTATCCGGCGTGGCGGGCAAAGCCGTATGCCGGGAACTGGCAGTCAAGTTCGTTCATGTAGTGGTCGCGCCACACCTTGGCCAGAATGCTGGCGGCGGCAATGCTCAGGCAGCGGGCATCGCCCTTCACAATGCTGCGGCTCGGCAGCGGGAAACCCGGCACCGGCAGCCCGTCAATCAGGCAGAAATCCACCCCGCCGGGCAGGCCTTCTGCCGCGCGGCGCATGGCCAGGTGCGTGGCGCGCAGAATGTTCAGCTCGTCAATTTCCTGCACCGTTGCCTGCGCGATGCACTTCTGCACCGCATCATCCTCCATCAGCGCGGCGTAGAGCACCTCGCGTTTTTTAGCGGTCAGTTTCTTGGAATCATTCAGTCCCGGCAGGGAGTAGCCAGGGGGCAGAATCACCGCGGCTGCCACCACGGGCCCGGCCAGCGGGCCGCGGCCCGCTTCATCCATCCCGCACACGCGGGCGTAGCCTTCGCTGTGTGCGGCCAGTTCCTCGCTCATATCCGGCGGTGTTGTGGGGGCGGGAGTGCGGCTCATTTCTTTTTCTTGTTGCGGTTCTGGCGTGCCTGTTCGCGCAGGCTGCGGGGCAGGGGGACTCCCTCTGCCTGGGTGTAGAGCGCTTCTATATCATCCAGATAGCGGCTCATAGGGGTATCCGGTCCGGGGTTGTTGAGACGCAGCATCTGCATGGTTTCCAGATACGAGTCGAATGACCTGCCGCGCTCGCTGCCGGTAAAGGAAATCTCATACCAATCCAGGTAATCGCGCCCGCGGCGGGCGGCGGTGTAATAGGCCTCTCGCAGCTCCCGGAGCACTCCCAGACTGCTTTGCACTGCGTCCGGGTGCTCCCCGGCAATTAACTGGTTGATGACCCGGCAGTATTCAGCGATGATGGGGCGGTAGCCGGGGAAGCAGGTGTGGCTCATGGCCACCAGCCGCTCAATGGCCGGCTGCACGAGTTTCTGCCAGTTCGGCAGCTCCACCAGGGCGTAGGCGTCATCCATCGAAACCGGGCGGGGAACTTCGGTTTCCGGGTCAAAATAAGAAATGGTAAGTGCTTCCTGCAGCAATTTTTCAGATTCCAGCGGTGCCATGGCTTCGTTGCTGCGCGGCAGTGCCAGGTTGGCCAGCTCAATGGCCCACCATTTGTTGAGCAGGGAACTATCCACCCCCAGCTCATGAAAATGTTCCGTTATGGCCTCCATGGGGGTGCCGTCCGCTGTGGCGGCATCTTCCAGCAGGTTTTTGAGCTGCGCCTCACCGCCTTCCAGCCCCAGCAGGCTCATCAGCATCACACCGCAGGAAACTTCATACACTTCCCGGCTGGCGGCATCCAGCTTCTCCGGCTCGGCTATGGAAATCATCTCCTCGGGCGAAAGCATTTCGGCACGCTGGAAAAGCTGCTGGTAGATGCGCCGCTCGGCGCGCCCGCTTTTCCACAGCACGGCCTGCTGCACCCCCGCCACCAACCAGCCGGGCAGCCCGATGGTTTCGGGGTAGGCGCCGGGGTCCAGATCGCGCAGCACGTACTCGTACAGCACCATGGTGATGATGGCCTTATCCAGCCGGACCAGGTCAATGCCGCCGCCTGGGTGAATGCGTATCTGGAAATTCGGGTGGTTGTCAATGATGTTGATTCGCGTGCGGATGGGGTTGAGCATGGGGGAGTCCGTACTCTTGCCAATCAGACGTATGGAAATCAGGTGTTTGTGCGTTTTGTCCAGGTTGAGCAGTTTCCGTACCTGGCCATACAGCGCGTCTGCGCGGGACGCAATGGCACCCATGCGCAGGGAATCGCCGCCGCTCACTGAGAAAAGCTTGCTGTGCGAAATCACGTGTTCATCCTCATCCGGCAGGTATCCATACCCTCCTGCCTGCTCGGCGGCATGGTTGACTGCGGCGGCTTTTTTATCTGCCACCAGGCCGGCTTCCCGGAGAATGGCTGCTTCCTCCGCCTGCCAGTCTGCCTGCTGCGGCTCTTCTGCCACAGCTGCAACCAGCAGCGGAAGCACCGCCACACCTGCCCAGCATTTCAACATGCCCCACATGCTAGCAGATGCGCTGCGTATCAGCAAGTTTATTCTCTGTTCACGCTTCTTTCTGCAGGATGGCCTGTGAAATAAATTGCCAAGAGGGCGCTGGCGCGGTAGAATACCAGCATGAGAATCTGCAGTGCCCAGAGTATACGCGAGGCGGAACAATCCTTGTTTGCCAGTGGGCGGGTGTCTTCACTGGCGCTCATGAACACCGTGGTGGAGCGCTTGTGGCAGGCATGCCGGAAGCTGCCGCTGATGCATGGCTTCGCGCCCGCGCGCGCGATAGTATATGCGGGGACTGGCAACAATGCCGGCGATGCCATCGGCCTGGCTGCCCGCTGGGGATGTCCCGTGACTCTCCGCTGTGCCGGGGCGCTTTCGGCTGATAGTCAGGCGCAGCTTTCTGGGCGGGAGGAAACGGGTGTTCCTACACCGCAGGAGAATCTCCTGATTATTGACGGTCTGCTGGGTAGCGGGGCAGTCGGCGGGCTCCGTCCGGCTTATGCAGAGCTGGTGCGGGAGCTGAACGGACTGCGCGCCGCCAGCCCGCGCAGCCTTACTCTGGCCATTGATATTCCCACCGGCCTGGAGGCCTCGACGGGCGCTCACGGGGGCGATGTGGTGCTGGCTGATGTGACCGCCGCCATTGGCTGCGTGAAGCCCGGGTTGCTTGCAGATGGCGCAGAAGATGCCGTGGGGCGTTTGCTCTGCATTCCGCTGCCGGAAGTGGGTGAGCTGCCGGCTGCGGATGAAGCCCGCGTGGCGGATGATGCGGAGCTCTGCCCGCTCTTGCCGCGCCGCGCTTATTCCTGCTTCAAGAACCGCGCCGGCCGCGTGGCGATTGTGGCGGGTTCTGTCGGCATGGTGGGCGTTGCGCAGATGTGTGCCGAAGCAGCGCTTGCGGCTGGTGCCGGCCTGGTGGTGCTGTACTGCCTGCCACCGGTGTACCCGGTGCTGGCTGCCCGCGTGGCGCCGGAAATCATGGTGCGCCCCGTCGGTTCGTATGCCGATATCCATGAGCCCGATGCCCAGGCTCTTGTCATAGGCCCCGGGCTGGGGGAAATCCAGCCTGTTGCGGCAGAATCGCTGCGCCGCCTTGCCTGTGGTTTTACGGGTACTGTTGTGCTGGATGCTGATGGACTAAACACCGCGGCGGCCATGGGGTGGAAGCCGCAGCCGAACTGGGTGCTGACCCCGCATCCCGGGGAGATGCACCGCCTCTTTCCGGAGGGTGGCGGGATGACGCGCCGTGAAGCGGTGGCATGCTACCGTTGCGGGAATGATTGTGCCTTGCTGCTCAAGGGGGCACGCACGCTTGTTTCCGGTGCGGAAGGCTGGTTTTATAATGCCACGGGCGGCCCGTATATGGCCAATGGCGGGCAGGGGGATGTGCTGGCCGGTGTGATAGGTGCGCTGGCGGCTCAGGGGCTGCCGCCGCAGCGGGCGGCAGTAGCGGGGGCGTATGTCTGCGGGCTTGCGGCAGAACGCGCCTGGGCAGAGCGTGGGTATCCGCGCTCGGTGACGGCTACGCAGGTCATCCGTTATTTGCCTTATTATCTTACGTGAAACGGAACACGCTTGACAAATCAGGGGCGAGTGTGCGAAACTCCCTGCGTGCTCGATATCTGTCTCCTGGGAACCGGCGGTACCCTGCCGCTGGTGAATCGATGGCTCACCTCGCTTATGGTGCGCTACCAGGGGCACGGCGTGCTGATTGATTGCGGTGAGGGAACGCAGATTGCGGCCCAGCGGGCGGGGATGAGTCTGAAACCGGTGGATAAGATACTCATCACGCACCTGCATGCCGACCATATATCCGGATTGCCCGGCCTGCTGCTCACCATGGGTAACATGGGGCGCACGGAGGATTTGTCCATCATAGGGCCGGTGGGCACGGAGAGAGCGGTGACGGCGCTGCGCTCCATTGCGCCGAACCTGCCGTTCGAAATCCGCGTCAGCGAACTCGAAACGCCGGAGGAGACCATGTATTTCCTGGATTGCGATATCCAGGCCTTCCAGGTGCAGCATGGTGTGCCCTGTTACGGGTATAGCTTCATCCTCCCGCGTAAAGGAAAGTTTGACGCGCAGCGCGCGCGGGAGCTGGGGGTGCCCATGGAGTTCTGGGGCCGCCTGCAGAAAAAAGGTGAGACCATTGAGCACGAGGGTAAGGTCTATACCCCGGATATGGTGCTCGGGCCTGCCCGCCGCGGTCTCAAGCTCACCTATTGCACCGATACGCGCCCTGTTCCTGCCATTGCTGCCGCTGCGGCAGACTCTGACCTCTTCATCTGCGAAGGTATGTACGGTGAAGACGAGATGCTGCCCAAGGCGAAGGAGAACCGCCACATGCTTTTCAGTGAGGCGGCTCGCCTGGCGGCGGAAGCCGGCGGGGTAAAGGAACTCTGGCTCACGCATTTCAGCCCCAGCCTGCCGAATCCCAAATCCTTCCGCGAGGTGGCACGTGCCATCTTCCCGAATACGCAGATTCCGCGCGATGGGTGGGTGAAAACCCTCCGTTTTGAGGAAAATTAATTTTTTTTGCTATTTGTTTGAACGTTTTCGCTCCGGGATGCATCTCTACATGCAAAGGAAAACCCCGCCGCGCATTATAAATGGGGGTTTAAATGTCTTTTTCATGTAGTTTCAGAGTTGATTAGAGAGAAAAAGAACGGGAGCTGAAAAGCTTCCGTTCTTTTTTTTGCTGAAAACCGGGGCCTGAAATCAGAGCCGGATGGCAGCGAGGTCCTGCATCCATTCGGCCACATTCTGATAGCGGCGCGCGGGTAGCGGCGCGATGGCGCGGTCAATGGTGGCGAGCAATGCCGGGTTATAGTGCTGGCAAAGTTGCTCATTGTTTGCCAGCGGATCAACCGTGTCGTACAGCTCGCGCTGATGGCAGTTGGGCAGGCAGGTGCCGGTCAGCGTGTAATAGAGCGTGGCGCCAAAGGCATACAGATCTGTCCATGGCCCCATGTTGCCATCCGGCCGGCTCTGCTCGGAAGGGCTGAATCCCGGGGTCTCCACCACGCTGCTGGTGAGGTCGCCGTATGATTCACGCGCTGCGCCGAAATCAATGATGACGGGCAGCCCCGTGCGGGTGATGAGGATGTTGTCCGGCTTGATATCGCGGTGCAGCAGGTTGCGGCTGTGCAGGTAATCAAACGCATCGAGCAGGCGCACCATGAGCCCGAAGAGGGCTGATTGAGGAATGGGGGTTCCGCTCTGGGCGTATTGCGCAGCCAGGGCAGCCAATGAAATGCCGTTGATGTATTCCACCACGTAATAGGCGGTCTGGTGTTCCTCAAAATAGGAATAGACCTTCGCAATGCTGGGGTGGTCGAGCGTGGCAAGAATGCGTACTTCGCGCAGGAAGTTGCTTCGCGCCCACTCGGCGCCGCTTTGCCCGGCTTCCGGGTCATGCAGGCAGACATCCAGTGTCTCTGCGTGGCGGTAGCAGAGCGAGTTGGGGAAATTTTCCTTGATGACCACCGTGCGGTTGAGCAGGGATTCCTTTGCCAGATAAGTGACACCGAAGCCGCCGCTGCCAATGGTGCGCAATACCCGGTAGTTGTGCAGCTGCGTGCCGTCGGGCAGCTCCCGGGGCGCAATGTAGCAGGGAACCTCCTCTGCGGCGGTGGCTTCAGGGCTGCCATCCCCGCCAGTCGGAATCGATATGTGTTCATCTCTCGCGGCTGCCAGGATGTTTTCCATGAACGAACCGACGGGGCGGCTGTGCATGGCCGTGGCGGCGGGGGCAGAGGTGAACGATGAGGGAATCGCCGGAACAACAGGGGGTGTTGCGGGGGCATCCATGGCGGTTTCTGGGCGGGAATCAGGAATCATACCGATTACTCATTGTAGCGCGCGCCGGGGGGTGGTGTCGAGCATAAACGCGCGCGCGCCATTGCTTTAGACTTGCCATAGGGGTGAAAATAGGCTAATCTCTGGGTATGTTCGTAGATAATATCCGAATTTTTGCCAAGGCTGGTAAGGGCGGCAACGGGCTTGCCTCGTTCCGGCGCGAGAAGTTTGTGCCTCGCGGCGGCCCCGATGGCGGCGATGGCGGTGATGGCGGCAGTGTGATTCTGGAGGTGAGCACCGGCACGAATGATTTGCGTAATTATTTCTATGACCCCAAACTGGTAGCCACTGATGGCATGCCGGGCATGCACGCCCGCAAGCATGGCCGCGATGGCAAGACCGTGATTGGCAAGGTGCCCCCCGGCACGATTGTGTACCGCAGCAATGCCGCCACCATGCAGGAAGCCACCTGGCTGGAGCGCGAGGGCGATGGCATTGAGCTGGAGCAGATTGCTGACCTCACGGAACCGGGTGAGCGCTTTGTGCTCTGCCAGGGTGGCAAGGGCGGCCGCGGTAACTGGCATTTCCGCACGGCTACTGACCAGGCCCCGCTCAAGTTTGAATACGGCACAGAGGCAGAGAGCGGTGTTTTCTTCTTTGAGCTGCGCCGCATTGCCGATGCCGGCCTGGTGGGCTACCCGAACGCCGGCAAGAGCACACTGCTGACCGCTATTTCCAACGCCACCCCCAAGGTGGCCAGCTATCCGTTCACCACGCTGCAGCCCATTGTGGGCGTGGTGGAGTTTGAGGATTACCAGCGCTGCGTGGTGGCCGATATTCCCGGCATCATCGAAGGCGCGTCCAATAACCGCGGCCTGGGGCACGAGTTCCTGCGCCACATCATGCGCTGCCACCTGTTACTCTTTGTGGTGGACCTGACCGGCCTGGAGCACGACCCGGTGGAGGCTATCCAGACGCTGCGTAAGGAAGTGAAGCTCTATTCCGATGAGCTGGCAGCCCGCCCCTGGGTTATCATTGCCAACAAGATGGATGACCCCACCGCCGCCGAAAACCTGGAGATTCTGCGCCAGCGTTTCCCCAAGGTGGAAATTATTCCGATTTCCGCCGCCATGGGCGATGGCATCCCCGCGTTCAAGGAGCGCCTGCAACAGCTGCTCAAGGAGGGTTGATTTGTGCTGGTAGCCGTCTTATCCGATATTCACGCCAACCTGGAAGCCCTGCAGGCCGTGCTGGACGACATGAAGTCCCACGGTGCAGAGGGAATCCTGGGGCTGGGCGACTACATCGGGTTCAACGGCAACCCGGCAGAGTGCCTTTCCATGGTGCAGCCGCATCTGCTGGCCGCTGTGCAGGGCAACCACGAGGCCGCACTCATCGACCGCGCCGTGTTCGGCGTGCCGCTGTATATGGAAATGATGGACCGCACCCAGGCCCTGCTCAGCCCGGAGCAGGTGCAGTGGCTGCGGCGCCTGCCCAACCACATCTCCTGGCAGGGCTGCATGCTGGGGCATGCCACCCCGGAAGCCCCCAAGCGCTGGGGGCGCATCGCCAATGTGAACGAAGCCCGCAGGGTGTTCTCCTCTGTCAGGAACCGCATTTCGTTCTACGGTCACACCCACCGGGCTTCCATTTTCCGTCTGTATAAGGGGGAGGTGGAAAAGATTGACATCCAGTACAACGCGCAGGGGGATTTTGCCATGTACCTCCCCGCAGACTGCCGTTTCCTGATTAACCCGGGCTCTGTGGGGCAGCCTCGCGATATGGACTGGCGCGCGGCATACGCCCTGTTCTGCCCGGAAACCTCCACCCTGCACCTGCGCCGCGTGGCCTACAACGTGGCCGAGGCCGGCAACAAGATTGCCCGCACCGGGCTGCCCGCCTCCTTTGCCGAGGCGCTGCACCGCGGGGCCTCCCCCACCGGCGAGTAAATTTCAACGCTTCATCCCGCCTAATACTCACAATCGGTATGAAAATCTACAGCACTGTATCCGTACAGGTGGG